>JAGOHQ010000178.1 GCA_017996075.1 Aliarcobacter sp. | reverse complement strand
TAAGAAATTTGGTAAATTAGAAGTTATCTAGTTTTTCAGAATCAGAACTTGAGAGTGTTTCTAGTTTTTTTTCAATAATTTTTAGAAATTCTTGTTTATGTTTTAAATCCATATTGTCTTCAATTATCTCCAAAATATATAAAATTCCATTTGAATTTATTTTTTTTATTGTTGCAAGATAATGAACAAACGCTATTATTTTAATATCATCTATTGAATAAAGTTTTTTTATAGTTTTATCTTTTTCTAAAGGAAGAAGAAGTTTTTCTTCATACATTTTTAGAGTTCTTGTTTTTGTGTTTAGAAGTTCTGAAATACTACTAAGTGGTAAGATGTTTTTTTGATTATTTAAAAGTGCCATTTTTTATTTTGAAAGAAGTGTGGAATTTATCCACACTTGTAATACTCTTGGAATAATTCTTCTACTTTTTCTATTACTAACTCTTCGTGCCAATTGTGTCTTTTAGCAAAAGTTTTGATTTCATAGCTTTTCTCCTCTTCTGTACAAAAAAAGTATAATTTTTTTACAAAAGGTTTTGGAACTGATATTGCAATTTTTTGAAAATAGTTCTCTTTACAAGCTGGAGAGCAAAAAACTTTTGAAATTGGTATTTTCTTAGAGCAGTGTTGACAGCTATTTGTCATTTAAACTCCTTTTTTAGTTTTTGTTGCGAGCATTATAACAAGCAATTATTAAATGCAACTTAGTTGTATAAGAAATATTAATAATTTTTATCTGTTTCTTGAGTTTTTTTCTTCTATCCCAGAAATTTCAAATCTTCTTGCTAACTCTTGTTTTACTCTATCAGGATTTATATTAAGACTTGCAAGAGCTACTAAAACATGATATGTAATATCGGCTGCTTCGTATATTGCTTCATTTTCATTTTTATCTTTTATTGCAAAAGTGAACTCTCCTGCTTCTTCTACAATTTTTTTAAGCATAGAGTTTTGGCTACCATTTAAAAGTTTTGCAGTGTAAGATTTTGTAATATCTTCATTTTTTCTTTTTTGTATAGTATGGTATAAATTATCTATTACACTATAAGTTTTTGATAAATCAATTTTTACATTTTCAACAACTTCACTATTTTCAAGATTTGTAAAAAAACAAGATTTTCTTCCTGTGTGACAAGCAACTCCTTCTTGAATTACTTTAAATAGAAGAGTATCATTGTCGCAATCAAGGAAAATATTTACTATTTTTTGAGTGTGATTTGAGCTTTCACCCTTTTTCCAAATTCTTTGCTTACTTCTACTAAAATAGTGTGCATATCCAGTTTTTAGTGTAATTTCTAAAGCTTCTTTGTTTGTATATCCTAGCATTAAAACTTCATTTGAACTACTATCTTGAGTTATAACAGGTATTAAATCTGTCATTTTTCCCCAATCTATTTTTTCTATATCTTTCATCTAATTAATACCTTTAAATTTTGTTCCAACATCTATTTTTAATCTATCTATAGCCATAAGCTCTTTATCTATACCAATATCAATTCCAAAGTCATATTTTTTGTTGTCACCATCATTTTGATTATCGTTATATTTTTTGATTTTGTCATATTTTTGGTTTTGATTATATTTTATTGGAGGTTTTATTTTAAGAACAGATTCAATAGAATCAGCAAAAAGGTGGTTAAAAGAAGATAGTAATAATAATAAAATTAAAGCTATTTTCATTTTTCCCCATCCTTTTTGAAGTTTACATACTATTTTTGATTAACTACAGTATCTCTATTTTTATCTTTTGTATCAACCCAAATATTTGGAGTTGAACCTCCTGGCGTTAAGAAAATTTTAGCATCTTTGTTTTCTCTTAAGGCTTCGTTGAATTTCCCTTGAACTTCAATTTGTTGCATTTGAAGAAGACTAGGTGTTAAAGATTCAGCAATAACTTTATTTGCAACAGATTGTGCTTTTGCTTCAATAGCTACAGCATCAGCTCTACCTTGTGCTTCGATTCTTTTAGCTTCAGCTTCTCCAGTTGCAAGTGCAGCTCTTTTTTCAGCTTCTTGCTTAGCTCTTTGAACTTCGTATCTTACTCTTTCTGCTTCTTGATTTGCTATTTGAACTTTTTCAATTTGTTCTTTTATTTTTTCAGGAAGAACTATCTCTTTTAGTTGAACAGATTCAACAATAACTGCATTTTTAGATCTCTCATTTACTTTTTCTTTGATTAATCTATCAAGACTTTCAGCAACTTCATTTCTTTTCATTGGAAGAACTTCGGCATTGTATCCACCAAGAACACTTCTTGCAACTTCTCCAACAACTTGATTTACAATTTTATCTTCCCAAGATGGTCCCCAAGTTGCAATTGTTTCAGGAACTCCACTTGCAATAATATTGTATTGAACTGTTAATTCAATAGAGATTGGTAAACCTCTTGAATCAAGAACATTTATTGCAGGGTTATTTTTAATACTTTGATCAAATGAACCAATACTTTGAGTGTTCATATATGTTAAAAGTCTAACTTTTGTATCAACAACAATAACTTTTTGTATTACTGGTATATAAAAATGGAATCCTGGATTTAAAGGCTCTTTATCGTATTTTCCTGTTGTTGCTTTAATACCAACTTGTCCTGATTCAATAATAACAAATGGTTTAAACAAAAATAGTGCACCAATTAGTATAATTACAAGGTATAACATACCTGCTTTTTTACCAAAATTTTTGAAAAATTCTGGAGTTTCAAATGGTGGTTGAAAATTTCCACCTCCACCACCACTAGGTTTATTTCCTTGCTGTCTGTTCTTAAAATAGTCGTTATCTATTGGCATAATCTTCCTTATCTTTTTTTTAATCTAATATACTATTTAAAATTAGTTAATATATGTTAAATACTTTGTATATTTTGGATTTTTTCCAGTTACTACATCAAAATATGCAGATTGAATCTTTTCTGTAATTTCTCCTCTACTTCCACATCCAATAACTCTTGCATCAACTTCTCTAATAGGAGTAATCTCAGCTGCTGTTCCTGTAAAGAA
>JAGOHQ010000177.1 GCA_017996075.1 Aliarcobacter sp. | reverse complement strand
CTAAATATTGATAAAAAGTTAAAAGAGGTTTATAAAGCAAGAGAGCTTGATAGATGGGTTTTAATTAAAATAGATGGTAACAATATAAATAAAAAAGAGATAACACTTTATGATGAAGATTTAAATCGAACTGCCAAAAGAGTAGAAGAAAATAGTTACAATCCAACAAAAAGACCATGGTATGAGATGGCAATATCTAGTGGGAATAGGGCTATAAAAACGGCTCCATATAAATTTTCTCATATTGACTCTTTTGGAATCACTTTTTCAAAAGAGTTAAGTGGTAGCAAAAATGTTGTATCTGTTGATTTCTTGATTGAAGATTTCAAAAATATATTTAAAGATAATATAAACCAAGAGACTATGGATATGTTTTTATTTAAAAAAGATGGAACTATAACATCTTCTATTACAAAAGATGATGATTTATTAGCTTCATTTTTTGAGAAAAATAAAGATTTAGAGAAATTTGAAAATGCAAATATTGTAAATGTAAAAGATAAAAAATATATTGTACAAATTGAAAAACTTAATAATTCAGAAAATGATGATTATATAATTCTTTTTGCAGATTATAAAAAGATTATTGCCCCTTATTTTTCTCAAACTTTTAATTTAATTTTGAGTTTATTTATAGTTTGTCTTATGATGATACCTTTGATAATATATTTCTCAAAAATTATTGTAGCTCCTATTTTTAAACTTGTTCAAGAGAGTAAAAAGATAAAAGATAGGAAATATGACTCTATTTCAAAAGTTGATAGCTCTATTTTGGAGGTTTCAATTTTATCAAATGCATTTTTAGATATGTCAAAATCTATTTATGAGTATCAACAATCAGTAGAGCAAAGAACAAAAGAGTTAAATATTAAAAATGAAGAGCTCTTTAAACTATCAATTACAGATAAATTAACAGGACTTTACAACAGAGTTAAACTAGATAGTGTATTACAAGAGAATATGAGCCTATCTTTAAGATATGGAAATATTTTTTCTGTAATTATTATCGATATAGATTTCTTTAAAAAGATAAATGATAATTTTGGACATCAAGTTGGAGATGATGTTTTAAAAGAGTGTTCTTATATTTTAAGTCAAAATATAAGAAATGTCGATACTTTAGGAAGATGGGGAGGAGAGGAGTTTTTAGTAGTTTGTCCAGAAACTTTAAAAGATGGTGCAAAAGATTTAGCAATAAAATTAAACAAAGCTATTAAACTTCACAAATTTAGTACTTATCCACATAGCGTAACTATTAGTGTAGGAGTTGCTTCTTGTAGTGTAAATGATTTGAACTATGATGATATAATCTCAAATGCGGACAAAGCTTTATATGAAGCTAAAAATAATGGAAGAGATAGAGTTGAAATTTTTTAAATATCATTTAAAGTTTAAGTTTAAATATCTATAATTCCACCTATGAATATTGAAAAAATAAAAAATAAAAAAAATGAGTGTAGAGCTTGGAAAAATGTAGCTCCTTGGTATAATCAACTACAAGAGGCTTCTAAAATTGAAAAAAGTAATTTAGCTATTGATTATGGTGATTGGTTTAGTGTTGGAAAAAAAGATGATTTAAGCAATGAAGAGTATGAAACTATTATTAAAACTGCAAAAGCTTTAATACCTTGGAGAAAAGGTCCATTTAAAATTTTTGACCTTGAAATTGATAGTGAGTGGCAAAGTAATCTTAAATACAATCTAATAAGACCTCACTTTAATCTAAAAGATAAAATTGTTGCAGATATTGGCTGTAACAATGGATACTATATGTTTAGAATGCTTGAAGATAAACCAAAAAGATTAGTAGGGTTTGATCCATCACCTTTAACGCTTCATCAATTTGAGTTTATAAATCACTTTGTAAAGTCAGATATTATTTATGAGATGCTTGGAGTTGAACATTTAGAACTCTATAATCATAAATTTGATTTTATATTTATGTTAGGAGTTCTTTACCATAGAGCTGATCCTGTTGGGACTTTAAAAGCACTAAACAAAGGATTAAATAGTAAAGGTGAGATTATAATTGATACTTTTATGATAGATGGAGAGGATGAGATATGTTTAACTCCAAATCAAAGATACTCAAAAATACCAAATATATACTTTATTCCAACAATTCCTGCTCTTAAAAATTGGTTAGCAAGAGCTGGATTTGAAAATATTGAAGTAATTGCTACTGTAACTACTACTAAAGATGAACAAAGAGCCACTTCTTGGAGTTTTGATGAGAGCTTAGAAGATTTTTTAGATCCAAATGATAGTAGTAAAACAGTTGAGGGCTATCCAGCTCCAAAAAGAGTATATGTCAAGGCAAGAAAGGTTTTGTAGATTTAAAATATAATTAAAAGAGTTTGAAATTATCACTACTATTTATTTTTGAAAATTTCAAAAACTCTCCTCTTCCCTTGTTTTTTGCTTCAACCAGAGCAATATCAGCATTTTTTATAGCATCATCAAGTGACATATTTGAGTTTAATACAAATTTTTCAAAACCAATACTAACTGTTTTTTGTAAAGTTTGCCTAGTCTCTTCATTTACAATTACTCTAGCTTTTGAGAAATCACTAATAATTTTCTTTGCAACCTCACAAGCTTGATTTTCATCATCATTACTTAAAATAGATACCAAAAAAGTATCAGTTTCAAGTCTTCCTACAATATCAAACTCATTTATATTTGAGTGAATAACTCTTGCTAACTCTATTAAAACCTTGTCGGCAATCTCATAATTAAACTCATCAACTACAGCTTTAAATCTATCTATTCCTATCATAAGTAAAAAAATCTCATTTTGTTTGTTGTTTGATAACTTAAGATATGAAGATAGGTTTTCAATAAAATAGTGACTTGAAAATACATTTGTAACAGAGTCAAGAGAAGCAGAATCAATAAAATTTTTCTTTAAAATAGCATTTTGAACAATTGTTGAGATAATAAAAAATGTTGCTTCAATTGAGTTATACTTACTTTCCAAAAATAAAGAGTGTTCTTGAGATGTTGCACAAAAAGATATTGTCGCATTTAAATTTGTATGTGTATTTATGATAAAAAACTGTG
>JAGOHQ010000176.1 GCA_017996075.1 Aliarcobacter sp. | reverse complement strand
AAATCTTTAGGGAACTCATTTTTCTTAAAAGATGTTTTGAAATCTTATAGTGGAGAAGTTGTAAGATTTTATCTTCTAAGCTCTTCATATAGAGCAAATATAAACTTTAATGAAGAGGATTTACTTGTAAGTAAAAAAAGACTTGATAAACTTTATAGGGTTAAAAAAAGAGTTTATGAAGTAACTGCTTCAAAAGTGAATGAAAATTTTGAAAACACTGTTTTGGAAGCACTAAATGATGATTTAAATACATCATTGGCATTTAGCTTTATTGATGAGTTTATAAATAGTTCAAATGATAGTTTGGATAAAAATCCAAAAGATAAGACTCTAAAACAAGAGATAGTTGCAAATATTGAGTTTGTTGAAAAAGTTCTAGGTTTTGGTGGAAGTGATGCTTTCTCTTATTTCCAATTTGGAGTTAGTTTAGAGCTAAAAAAACAGATAGAAGAGTTAATTTCAAAAAGAGCAGAGGCGAAAAAAAATAAAGATTTTTCAAAAGCAGATAGTATAAGAGATGAGTTATCTGCTATGAATATATCAATTATGGATACAGCTTTGGGAGTTGTTTGGGAGTATAGATAATTTTTTAGTTTTAAATTTTTTGTTATCAACAAAAACTCATAATATACACAAGGTTACAAAATGGCATTAAGTTGGAATGAGATAAAAAATAGGGCAATAAATTTTTCAAAAGAGTGGGAAAAAGAGCAAAGAGAACATGCAGAATCTCAAAGCTTTTGGAATGATTTTTTTAATATTTTTGGAATTAGTAGAAAAAGAGTAGCATCTTTTGAAGAGCCAGTTAAAAAATTAGGTGAACAAAGAGGTAGAATTGACCTTTTTTGGAAAGGTACACTTTTAGTTGAGCATAAATCAAGAGGTAAAGATTTAGCAAAAGCTTATACTCAAGCAATGGATTATTTTCCAGGACTTAAAGAAGCTGAACTTCCAAAATATATACTTATCTCTGATTTTGAAACTTTCAAACTTTATGATTTGGAAGAGGATAAAAACTATGAATTTACACTAAATGAACTCTATAAAAATGTTCATCTTTTTGGCTTTATTGCAGGTTACACAAAGCATAAAGTAGTTGCAGAAGACCCTATAAATATACAAGCTGCCCAAATGATGGGAAAACTTCACGATAAGTTAAAAGATGTTGGATACGATGGACATCCTTTGGAACTTTTTTTAGTAAGACTTCTATTTTTAGGATTTGCCGAAGATACATCTATCTTTGAAAAAAGAGCATTTCTTGAATTTTTGGAAAATAAAACTAGCGAAGATGGAAGTGATTTAGGAAGTAAACTAACAGAACTTTTTCAAGTTTTAAATACTCCTTTTGAAAAAAGATTAAAAAATCTTGATGAGAGCTTGGCAACTTTTCCTTATGTAAATGGAAAACTTTTTGAGGAGTTTTTACCTATTCCATCATTTGATAGTAAAATGAGAGAGATACTTCTTGAGTGCTGTTATCTTGATTGGAGCAAAATATCTCCAGCTATTTTTGGCTCACTTTTTCAATCAATTATGGACAAAGAGCATAGAAGAAATTTGGGAGCTCACTATACAAGTGAAGCAAATATTTTAAAACTAATTCGTCCTTTATTTTTAGATGAACTTTATGAAAAGTTTGAAAAAGTAAAAAAGAATAAAAAACAACTAGCTGAATTTCACAAAGAGTTATCAACTCTACACTTTTTAGACCCAGCTTGTGGAAGTGGAAATTTCCTAATTATTGCTTATAGAGAATTAAGAATTTTAGAGCTTGAGATACTAAAAATTCTTTATAGTGAAAATGTACTTGATATATCTTCAATTGTTTGGTGTGATGTTGATCAATTTCACGGAATTGAAGTTGAAGAGTTTCCAGCTCAAATAGCTCAAGTTGCAATGTGGTTAATTGATCATCAAATGAATATGATGATTAGTGAACATTTTGGGCAATATTTCGTGCGACTTCCACTTAAAAAATCAGCAGATATAATCCATGCAAACTCACTTCAAATCCCTTGGGAAGATGTGATAAATAGTGATAAATTAACTTATATTTTGGGTAATCCGCCATTTATCGGCTCAAATATTATGACAAAAATCCAAAGAGCAGAAGTTGTAAAAGAATTTCATGATGTTAAAGGTGCAGGAGTTTTAGACTATGTAACTGCTTGGTATTTAAAAGCTTCAAAATATATTCAAAATACGAAAATAAAAGTAGCTTTTGTATCTACAAATTCAATAGTTCAAGGTGAGCAAGTTGGTATTTTATGGAAAGAGTTATTTTCAAACTATGGTATAAAAATCCACTTTGCACACCAAACTTTTAACTGGAGTAATGAAGCAAAATCAAATGCCGCAGTTCATGTTGTGATAATTGGATTTGCTCAATTTGACTCAACAAATAAAAGAATATTTGAATATGAAAATATTAAAAGTAATGCACATGAAAAAAGTGCAAAAAATATCAATGCTTATTTAGTTGAGGGAGATGATATTGTAATAGAAAAAAGAAGAAAACCACTTTGCAATGTTCTCAATATTATCAAAGGAAATTATTATGCTAAAAGTGAAGGTTTAATTATTGAAGAAAAAGATTTAGATTATTTGGTAAAAAATGAGCCAAATGCAAAAAAATGGATTAAACTTTTGATTGGTGCAGATGAATTTATAAATAACAGAAAACGATATTGTCTTTGGTTGGTTGATTGTCCGCCTGATGAACTAAGAAAGATGCCATTAGTAATGGAGCGAGTTAATCGTGTTAGAGAAGATAGACTTAAAAGTACCGACAAAGGTATGCAAAATCTTGCTCCTATAAGATTCCGTGAAACAAATAATCCTGATAAATGTATTGTAATTCCAGTAGTGTCTTCTGAGAAAAGACCTTATATTCCTATAGGATTTATTGATAAAAATACAATTTCAACTAATGGTAACTTAATAATCCCAAATGGAGATTTATTTTTATTTGGACAACTTACATCACTTATGCACATGGCATGGGTTAAATATACTTGCGGAAGGTTAAAAAGTGATTATAGATATTCAAAAGATTTAGTTTA
>JAGOHQ010000017.1 GCA_017996075.1 Aliarcobacter sp. | reverse complement strand
ATTGTTTTTTCAATATCATACTGTGTGATTGGTTCATCATTAACAGTTATTGCTATACCGTTTATTGTTGAAGCGTATGTTAAGCTTGAGCCTAATACTAAAGCTAGTAGAAATTTGTGCATTTTGATTTCCTTCTTTCATAAAGCAGATATTTTACCAAAAAAATAGTAAATATCTGTTTTGATGAAAAAAAGATTATAAAGTTTTACTTTTAGTTACTTTATTAATTAGATAAAAAATAGAGTTGTAATCAAGTCCTGATTCTTCGCTTAATCCAATTTCGCAAGTTTTAGATGTTGAAAAGGCCATTTTTGCACCTGCTGTTTGTTCTTTTAAGTGTTTTAGTGCTGATTTATTTAATTCAGGGAAATTAAATCCTCTATCTCCTGCAAATCCACAACATTTTACATCTGCTGGAATAATTACATTTGTAGAACATAACTGAGCTAAAGTTTTGAATTTATCTTCTAATCCCATTTTTCTTGAACTACATGTTGTATGAATTGTTATTGATTCATTTGTTGGCGTAAATTCTAAATCATTTGTTAGGAATTTTAAAGCAAACTCTATTGGTTCATAAATATCAAGTTTGTGTGAAAAACTTTCCATCATTTTTTTAGTACATGGGCTTGTATCGCATAGAATTGGATAAGTACCGAATTCACTTACATTTAATAATGCTTCTTCTAGTTGTGAAGATTTTGTATTTGAAGCTTCATTAAATCCTTTCGAAGAGAATGGCATTCCACAACATAAATTTGATAAATTTTCAGGAAATAAGATTTGGTAACCAGCTTTTAATAATAGTTCTACTGTTGTATCAAATAACTCTTTTTCTTCTTTTGAAACAGCATTTAATCCCATACTTCGATTTATACATGAAGGGAAGTAGACAACTTTTTTATCACTAATTTTTTGTTCAAAATGTAAGTTAATATTTGTTGCTTTTGGCATTACAGCACTCCATTTTGGAATAGAGTTTTTACTTAAATTTCTTAAAGTTTGAGTGAAAGTTTCCATACTTGGTGTTCCTAAAACTTTATGAACAAGATTTGCACTACTTAGTCCAAATCTAACACCTTTTAAAGTTGTTGAAAAATTATTTGCTACAAAATTTGCAATTGATTTTCCATTATTTGAAATTTGTTCAGTTCTTAAATGTTTTGTTAAATTTCCTGTATCAATTTTAACTGGACAGGCAGTTGAACATAAACTACAAGTTGCACATGTTTCTATTCCATCATATTGGTATAAATCTTTGTATTCTTTTGCTTCTTTAGTATTTCCAATACTTTCAAGTCTTGAAATTTCTCTATTAATTACAATTCTTTGTCTTGGCGTTAATGTTAAATCATTTGAAGGACAAGTGGGTTCACAGAATCCACATTCTATACATTTATCAACAATTTCATTTGTCGCAGGAAGTGTTTTAAGATTTTTAAGATGAGCTTCTTTATCATCATTTATTATAACACCTGGGTTTAATAAACCTTTTGGGTCAAAAAGTGATTTGATTTTTTTCATCATAACATAAGCATCATGACCCCATTCAACTTCAATAAATGCAGCCATATTTCTTCCCGTTCCATGTTCTGCTTTTAAACTTCCTTGGTATTTTACTGCAACAGAATGAACTACATCATTCATAAAGTCATCATATCTTTTAACTTCTTTAGCATCTGAAAAATCTTGAGTAAATACAAAGTGGAAATTCCCCTCTAAAGCATGACCAAATATTAAAGCTTCTGAATAACCATGTTTTTTAAATAAATCTTGAAGTTCAAGTGTTGCATCTGCTAAGCATTCAATTGGATATGCAACATCTTCAATAATTACAGTTGTTCCTGTAACTCTTACTGCTCCAACAGCTGGGAATAAACCTTTTCTAATTTTCCAATAAAGTGTATATTCAGCCACATCTTTTGTAAAATAAATATCTCTTACAACCGAAAATTCTTTTAGTAATTCTTCTATTTGAGCTGTTTGAATATCCAATTGTGCATCACTTATTGCTCTTGTTTCAATCAAAAGTGCAGTTACATTTTCATCAAAATCTTTGATAAAAGCTGGCATTGCAGGGTCATTTTCAATACTTTTTAACCCTGCTCTATCCATTAATTCAACAGCTTCAACATTTATAGTATTTGCTTCTTTTGCTAATTTTAATTTTGTAACAGCACTACATGCTTCTTTTATATCTTTAAAGTAAATAAGAGAACTTGCTTTATCTTTTAAATCTTCAACTGTATAGTAAGTTATCTCTTCAATAAACGCTAAAGTTCCTTCACTTCCGATGATTAAATGTTCAAGTATTTCAAACTCATCTTCAAAATCAATTAGTGCATTTATTGAGTAACCACAAGTATTTTTTATTTTGAATTTTCTTTCTATTTTTGCTCTTAAAGGTTCGTTGTTTTTTGTATCTTGTGAAAAGCTTTTTAAATCATTTAAAAAATCACCATGGGATTTTCTAAAAGCATCTTTACTTTCAGAACAGCCAGTATCTAATTTTGCTCCATCAGCAAAAATTAGTTTCATAGATTTCAAAGTTTTATATGAATTTTGAGAAATTCCACAACACATTCCAGAGGCATTATTTGCAGCAATTCCACCAATCATAGCAGCATTAATACTAGCAGGATCTGGACCAATTTTTTTAGAATATCTTGCAAGTAATCCATTTACTTGCGCACCTGTAAGTGCAGGTTGTAGTGAAATATAACTAGCATCTGGTGCAATTTTGAAATTTGAGAAATTTCTTGAAGTTATTACTAAAATAGAATCACTAATTGCCTGACCTGATAGTGAAGTTCCCCCTGCTCTAAAAGTAATACTTAAATTCAAAGAGTTTGATAATTCAATAATATCTTGAACCTCTTTTGCATTATCAGTTTTAATTACTATTTTAGGAATTAGTCTATAAAACGAAGCATCCGTTCCATAGGCAAGAGTGTGAAGTTTATCTGTGAAGATTTTTTCTTTTTTAATCTTTTTTACGATTTCATCATAAAATCTTTGATATTTGCTATCTAACATATTTGTGTTCCCCTAAGATTCATTAATTATAAATTTTAACTTCACTAAATGATAATAATATGATATTTTAACTGATATTTGAAATATATCTTTTTTTGAGAGTTTGATAGAGTTTTATTTATTTAGACACATTGTGTGTCTAAATAAATTCATTTATATTTTTATGGAATCATCCATGTAAAAACATAAGCTTGTAGCATAGTAATAATACCCATAATAACCACAAGAATTAAACTGTGTTTAACTGTAAATCTAAATAAATCAGACTCTTTTCCAACAATTCCTGTAGATGCACAAGCAATAGAAATTGATTGTGGAGAAATCATTTTTCCACATACTCCACCTGTTGTATTTGCAGCTACCATTAATGTCTCATTAAGCCCTAATTGTTGAGCTGTTTGTTGTTGTAATCCGCAAAATAGTGCATTTGATGAAGTATCTGAACCTGTTAAGAATACTCCTAACCATCCTAATATTGGAGAGAAGAATGGGAACATAAATCCAGTATTTGCAAGAACAAGTGCCATAGTTGAAGACATACCTGAATAGTTCATAACAAAAGCAAAACCAAGAACCATACCAATAGATAAAATTGCCCATTTTAGTTCAAAAAGTGTTTCACCCATTGTTTTTGTAGCTGTTGTTATATTTAATCTAAAAATAAATAAAGTGATAATTGCTGTTAAGAAAATAGCAGTACCAGTTGCAGAAATTGGATTAAATGTATATACAACATCAAATGATTTTGGAGCACTCGTAATTGGAGGCATTTTAAAAATCATATTATGAATTGCTGAAAACTCAAATTTGAAAATAGTATCTGCAAAAATCTGACCTTTTGCAAAAAAAGCTTTAAACCATTTAGTTGTCCAAATTGTTACCATTACTGAAAGAACAATAAATGGTGACCATGCTTTGAATACTTGAGCAGTTGTGTGTGATGTTTGAACAACATTTTCTAGTTCTACAACTTTCATAACATTTTTTGGTTTCCAGAATTTTAAGAAAACAGTTGTTGCAACAATTGAAACGATTGCAGAAGTAACATCTGGTAATTCAGGTCCGATGAAATTTGATGTTAAATATTGTGCAATAGCAAAACTTCCACCAGCAATTAATGCAACTGGCCATACTTCTTTAATACCTTTCCATCCGTCCATCATAGCAACAAGCCATAAAGGAATAATTAGTGATAATAGTGGTAATTGTCTACCCGCCATTGCTCCAATTGTGAATGCATCAATTGAAGTAACTTGTCCTGCAACAATAATTGGAACCCCTAAAGCACCAAATGCAACAGGCGCAGTATTTGCGATAAGACACAATCCAGCAGCATATAATGGTTTAAATCCAAGACCAACTAAAATAGCAGCTGTAATTGCAACGGGTGCACCAAATCCAGCAGCACCTTCTAAAAATGCACCAAATGCGAAACCAATTAAGATAACTTGAATTCTTTGATCTTCTGTAATAGAAATAATTGAGTTTCTAATAATCTCAAATTGACCACTCTTTACCGTTAATTTGTATAAGAATACAGATGCTACGATAATCCAAGCAATTGGCCATAAACCAAATAAAAATCCATATTCTGCAGACGCTAATACCATATTAACTGGCATGTCAAATCCGAAAACTGCCACAATCATAGAAAGTGCTAATGTTATAATAGCTGCATTATGCCCTTTCATTCTAAACACTGCTAGTGCTAAAAAGAAAAACACTATTGGAATTAATGCCACAAGTGCAGATAACACTAAGCTATCTCCAATTGGAGCATATACTTGTTGCCAAGTTTGCATGTAAAACCTCCATAATAAAATATAAAATATATTAATATAACAGTATGAAATTTATATGATTTTAATATGTAAAATTATTAAAGAATTAAATATTTTTAAATATGTAACCAGCATCAATAATTGTTTGAATATACTCTTTGGGAAAAATTCTTCTTACCCTTCTAATAAGACTTCTTATTGATTCTAGTGAACTAAAATTCCCTTCCCAAACATAACTTTCTATATTTTCATAGGTTATAACTTGATTTTTTTTACTAAGAAATAGATTTATTAAAAGTTTTTCTTTTTTTGTTAATCTTATTTCTTGATTATCAATCACAATTGTGGCTGATTTAAAATCAAAATATGAGTTTTCATCAAAATAGATTTTACTATCTTGAATATTACAAAGTTTTTCTATTTTTATTTCTAATTCATCTATAAAAAATGGTTTTTTCAAATAATCATTGCATCCAAAATCATAAGATTGTTTTATTATATCTAGTTCCACACTTGCACTTATGATTATAACGGGAACAATTTCATAATATTCTCTGATTTTTTTTAATATTTTGATTCCATCAATATTTGGAACATTTATATCTAAAATAAAACATGAAAAATCTTCTGTTATATTTTCATAAGCATCAGATCCATCAGTAAAAGAGATTACATTGTAGTTTTTTATTTTTAATCTTTTAGTGATAGTTTCATTTAATTTATTATTATCTTCTAAAAGTAAGATTTTCATTTTTAAACCTTTTTATGAGGAAGTTTTATTGTAAAAATGACATGATTTTCATCATTTCTTACGGTAATACTTCCTCTCATTTTTTCTTCAATTATAACTTTTGCCATATAAAGACCAAGTCCCATTCCATCTTGTTTTGTTGTAAAGTATGGGTCAAAAATTGAGTTTATAACTTTTTCATCAATTGCACCTGCATCATCAATTATTTCTATTGTATTAAAAGTTGAACATCTTTTGATATTAATATTAATATTTCCTTTTTTATTAAGAGGTAAACAATTTTCAACAATTTTATTTTTTGCATTATTTATTATATTTAATAAAACTTGTTTAAACTCATTTTCATATCCATAAATTAAAAGTTCCTCATTTTTATTTTTGTAGTTAAAATTCATTTTAATATTTGAATAAAATACTTGTTTTCCTATGATTTCGTTTATTTCTGTTAAAGCTTTTGAAATAGAGAAAAGTTGTTTTTTAGTTGAAGGTTTTAAAAAGTTTCTAAAATCAGTTAATGTTTTTGACATATATTTTATTTGAACCATTGAATCATTTACAAACTCTTTTACATTTTTATCTTTTAACTCTTTTAATAAATAAGAGGTTTGTATATCTTGAATAAGGGCTGATAATTCTACTAAAGGTTCATTCCATTGATGTGCAATTGCTGCAATCATATCACCCATTTCAGCTAGTTTACTTTGCTGAATTAAAAATTGTTTTTGTTGAATTCTCTCTGTTATATCATCCATAATACAAACAATTCCACCAACACTTCCGTCTATATTTTTATAAACGGCTTTATTTAAAATAATATGTTTCATCTCATTTGAAGTTGTATAAAAAGTAAATTCAGATGTGCTTGTACTAAATGTATTAAGTAGTTCTTGATCAATTAAAGTATTTTTAGTGGCAATTGGAAGAGGAAAAAAATCAAATGCAGTCTTTCCTATTACTTCATCTCTTGAACAATTCACTAAAGAAGTGAAACTTGTGTTGCAACCCAAAAATTTGCCCTCAACATTTTTGTAATAAATTGGGTTTGGAATAGTATCAAGAAGCACTTTATCAAATTCTATTCTATTTGAAAGTTCAAGTTCAAGTTTCTCTCTTCTTTGAATATTTGCTTTTAAAATTACAACTATGATACTTAATAATGCAATTATAATTATTGTTATAATAAAAAACTTTATATGCTCTTTATAAATTGATGTAGGTTCATTAATAATTATAGGATTTTCAACATACTTATAAACATCTAAATTAAATCTTTTGAGTTCATTATAATTAAATATATAAAGATTTGGGGATTTTTCTAAAATTGGAATATCTTTTATATCTTTTCCATTTAATACATCTAATGCCATTTTAGATACAGTTTCTCCTTGCGAAATTCCAGAGGTTAATAATCCTCCAACCATTCCACTGTTTAAATAAAAATCCCATAGTCCATAAATAGGAACTTCACTTACTTTTTTTACCTCTTCAAAACTTTGTTTATGAGTAAAATATTTTCCTGTGGTATCTTTAAATAAAAGTACGAATAAAATAGCACTGTTACTTTTCTCAAGTTTTGAAACTTTTATTTTTAAATCACTTATATCAAGATTATCTGTATATTCAATATTAAATCTTTTTTTATATTTCTCAATAATTTTTGCCAAATCTTTTTTTACAGCATATCCAGTGGTTGAAGTATCATTGATTATTAAAAGATTTTTCAAGTTAGGATGTAATCTTGAGATTAATTCAAAATTTTTTTCTATATCAACTTCTTCGGCAACTCCTGAGATATTTTTAAAAGTTAATTTATCTAACATGTTTTTGTCATAATTATTTATTCCACAAAATAGTACAGGAACATTTTTAAATAAAGAATCATAATATAGTTCCATAAAGTCAAAAGCATTATTATCACTAATAATAATCAAATCAAATGTTCTATTTGTAAATTGTTGTTTATAAAGTTTTGCAAGATTTGCAAGATACGAAGGATCATCAATTCTTTTTGTATCCATATAAACAGTAGTTAATTCTATGTTTTTATCTGAAGAGAAGTTCTTTTCTATTGTTTTTGAAATATCATCAGTCCAAATATATCCTTTATGATATGAATGAATTAATAATACTTCTTTTAGTTCATTTGCTTGTAAGAAATTTAAAAAGAGTATGCTAAATAGTAAAAAAAATTTCATTATTATCCCCTATTTAGCAATTATATCAAGATTTTACAAAAATCACATATCCTGATTTTGGTCCATGTGCGCCAATAACCAAAGATTGTTCAATGTCCGCTGTTTTAGATGGACCTGAGATAAATACTCCATATCCAGCATCCTCAAAATCGATTCTTTCATATGCTTCATGCATATTATTTAAAAGTTCATTTTCTTCTATTACAATTATGATATTTTGTGCAATAAAATATAAAGCTCTATGTCTATTATTTTCATTTTTCATCCAAATTGCACCATTTTCAGCAACTGCAAAATTTCCTTTTACCACTGCTAAATCAATATTTTTTAAATCATGGGCATCATCAAAATCATTAGCATTAAAATTACCAACGGAACAAAAATCAACATCACTTGCTATTTGTTTTTCATCGGGATAAAGAGATTTTATTGTTTCATCAAGTTTATCTCTTTCAATTACTAAAGCTTTACCACCTACACTTTCAAGCATTGTAGAAAAGATTTCAAATTTATTTTCAAATTTGATACCAAAATTTTCATAGCTTGGAAGTTTTACACTTTTTACAATATTATTATCTTTAATATTTTTTAATATTTTTTCTTTGCTAGTCATCTAATTCTCCATCTTTGAACATTTCTTTAAAACTTTTTGGAGGCATTTTAGGCAGATCCCTTTGTTTTCCCCAAATATTTGCTTTATTATATAAAATAGAATTTGGTAATTTTGGAACAATTTTTCTTGCCATTTTTCCTACGAAGTCAAATAGTATTGGTTTACTCATTAGCCAAGCAGTTACTTTTAATACCATTTTTTTCTTTGGATCAATTAAGTTTGCTTCTGATAAATCTTGTCTTAGACTATAAAGTTGTGAATCTAAATCAATTTTCACGGGGCAAACATTTGTACATGAACCACATAAAGTACAAGCAAATGGCAAAGAATTATGCTTTTCTGGTTCTTTTTTAGAACCTAAAATTGAACCAATTGGTCCTGGAATAACATATTCATACGAGTGACCACCACTTCTTCTATAAACTGGGCAGGTATTCATACACGCACCACATCTAATACAATTTAATGCTTTTTTATTTTTTTCAGATGCTAAAAATTGACTTCTATTATTATCTACAATAATAATATGCATTTCTCCACCTTCAATTGGTGCATGAAAGTGTGAAGTATAAGATGTGATTGGTTGACCCGTTGCACTTCGTGCAAGTAATCTTGTAAACACAGATAAATCTTCAAGTCTTGGAATAATCTTTTCAATACCCATTGATGCAATATGAAGTTTTGGAACACTTGCTCCCATATCTGCATTTCCTTCATTTGTACAAACTACAACTCCACCTGTTTGAGCAATTGCAAAATTAACTCCTGTTAATCCAGCTTGTGCAGTTAAAAAATCTTCTCTAAGTGCTGCTCGTGCTGCTCGTGTTAGATAAGTTGGGTCGTAATTTCCTTTTTCAGTTCCCAAGTGTTCAACAAAAGTATCAGAAACATCTGATTTTTTTAAGTGAATCGCTGGAAGAACTATATGTGAAGGTGGTTCATTTCTTAATTGAACTATTCTTTCACCTAAATCTGTATCAATAACTTCAATTCCAAGATTTTCTAAATAAGGATTTAAGTGACACTCTTCAGTTAACATTGATTTTGATTTTACAAGTTTTGTAACACCTTTTTCTTTTAAAATCTTTGCAACAATTTGGTTATGTTCAAGGGCATCAAATGCAAAATGAACTTTTATTCCTTTTTTTGTAGCATTTTTTTCAAATTCTAAAAGATAAGTATCAAGATTTGCCATTGTATGAGTTTTTATTTGATTTGCAAATTCTCTTAACTGTTCCCATTCAGGAATTGATTTACTAGCTCTATCTCTTTTTTCTCTTACAAACCAAAGTGCTTGGTCATGCCAATGCATTCTCTCATCATTTGCTACAAATTTACTAGCATTTTCACTATGACTACTCATGGTTTAACTCCTGCAAGAATTTCAACAATATGCATAACTTTTATTGGATTTTTATCTCGGTTTATAATTCCATCCATGTGCATTAAACATGACATATCTGCACCTGTCATTATCTCAGCTTTTGAATCTATATGATCTTTAATTCTATCTTTTCCCATAGCAACAGAGATTGCCTCTTCTTGAACACTAAATGTTCCTCCAAAACCACAACATTCATCTTCTCTTTTTAAAGTTACAAGTTCAATATCAGATATTGTATTTAGAAGATTTTTTAGTTTTGAATCATAAGGAATATTAAGTTCACTAGCAGTTGCAAGTTTTAAAACCCTATGTCCATGACATGAATTATGAACACCAACTTTGTATGGGAAGGAGATATTAAAGTTTAAATTTTCAATTTTAATAATATCATGTAAAAATTCACAAACTTCGTAAATCGAGGCTTTTACTTTATTAAAATCTTTATCATTATCAAAAAATTCTGAATAATGCTCTTTTACCATAGATACACATGAGCCACTGGGTGCAACAATATAATCATAATCTTTAAATGTATTTACAAAATTTATTGCTAGTGTTTTTACATCTTTTGAACAACCAGAATTTGCCATTGGTTGACCACAGCAAGTTTGACTAAGTGGATACTCAATTTGTAAATTTTGACTTTTTAGTAAGTTATAAGTTGCTTTACAAATATTAGGATATAACTCATTCATAAAACAGGGGATAAATAGACCTATTTTCATATAGACTCCTTATTTTTATTATGTGATTTTATATTGTCCATATGATATATATATGATAATTTTATTTTTTTATTAATATGCTAATATCGTTATCTAGGTAATTTTCCTTTATTTGTATATTTTGTGATAAATTTTTGCAGTATAGTAATATATCTTTTATTTTTACTTTTGTTAGGGGATCATTTATTAAAAAATTGGAAATAAATGCAACTTTTGATGACTCAAAACATTTTTCTATAAAAATAAAAACTTCTTCTTTTTCTAAAATATTCATAGCTCCACTACAAATATAATAATCAGCCAAAGGAAGTTTGTCTTTTAAAATATTTTTCACATAAAATTCTGTATCAATAAATCTTTTTGATGCAAGTGTTATCATGCTTTCTTCACAATCAATTCCTATATAAGATTTTGGTTTTAGATTGTTATCAAATAAATAGTTGTAATACTCTGCAAATCCACAACCAGCATCAATAATAGATGAATCTTTAATTTGTGTTTCTATAAAACTTGTTAATACTTCAAATCTTTTGTATTGAGTATATTTAGAATTCCAATGAACTCCTTTTGCGCTTATTCCATATTTTTTAATAGAAAATTTGTAAAATGCATGATTATCTTTTTTAGCCATTTAATAAATTATTCTTTAATTTGTTCTATATGAACATTATTATCTTTTATAAATCTTGAGATAATTTGAGAGTTTGTATGTTCATAAGATTTCTCATATACTATTCTTTTTATTCCACTTGCTATTAAATTTTTTGAACATTCACTACAAGGTTCCAAAGTAACATAAATTGTAGCACCTTCTATACTAATACCTTTTCTTGCAGCCCAAATAATTGCATTCATCTCTGCATGAATTTCATAAGTTTTTGACCAATCGTGGTGATCTTTTGTATATTTTC
>JAGOHQ010000175.1 GCA_017996075.1 Aliarcobacter sp. | reverse complement strand
AAGTGCTATGGCAATAAGCCCTGATATGGAAAATATTTTAGATGAGTTTTTATATAAAAAAGATAGTCCAATAACAATGGAAGATATTTTAATAAAAGAGAACTCTTGGATTGTTGGAAAAGAGTTAAGAGAGTTAAATCTAAGAGATACTCTTAGAATATCTATTATTGGAATAACTGAGTCAAGTGGAGCTTTTGTTCAGCTTCCAAATGGAGACAAAGTTATAAATAAAAACTCTAAACTTTTAATTGTTGGTTCACAAAAAGGTATTTTAAAAGCAAAAAGAGTATTAAATTTAACAAATCAACCAAAGGAATTATAATAATGTTTACAATTTTGCCAATAAAAGGTTATATAGACCAAATAGATGGATTTTTTTGTGATGGAATTCATGCTGGACTTAAACCAAATGGAAACAATGATTTAGGATTTATATATACAAAAGAGGCTTGTACTGTTGCTGCAATATTTACAGAAAACAGATTTCAAGCAGCACCATTAAAGCATTTTTTAGCTTATGAAGAGGGTTTTAAAACAAACTTTGTATTAATTAACTCAAAAAATGCAAATGCTTTAACTGGAAGAAAAGGAATTGAAGATATAAATACTCTTTTTTCTAAATTAAACTTTGACTCTTTTGAGTTGGTAAATCCAGTTATGAGTAGCACAGGAGTTATTGGTAATAGACTTCCTATGGAAAAATTAATTTCAGGTGCTTTGAAATTTGATTTAACAGCAAAAAGTGGAGAAAATTTATCTCGTGCTATTATGACAACAGATGCATACCCTAAAACTTGTCTTTATGAAGTAAAACTTGAGGATGGAAGCTCATTTAAAATAGGAGCTGTTGCAAAAGGTGCTGGAATGATAAATCCAAATCTAGCAACAATGCTTTGTTTTATCTGTACAGATGCAGCAGTTCCTTATGAAGATATAAAAGAGGCATTAAATAAAAATAAAGAGACAACTTTTAATGCAATCTCTGTTGATGGTGATACTTCAACAAATGATACAGTAATGGTTCTAGCAAATGGTAAATCAAATGCTTATAATAAAGATGCATTTGTTGAAGCTTTAAGACTTGTAATGTTTGATATGGCGATGTTAATGGTTGCAGATGGAGAGGGTGCAAAAAAAGTTGCAGCTTTTGAAGTAAAAAATGCAGCAACGAAAGAAGATGCAATAAAAGCAGCAAAAGCTTTATCAAATTCACTTTTAGTTAAAACAGCACTTTTTGGTGAAGATCCAAATTTTGGAAGAATTGCTTCAACAATTGGAGCTTCACAAATAGCTTGTGATGATGAAAAGTTAGTAATTTCTTATAATGATGTTGTAGTATTTAATAAAGGTGAAATCTGTTTTGACTCTATTATTGAGCAAAAAGCAGCTGATGTTTTAAAAAAAGATAAATACAAGATTATTTGTGATATTGGTTTAGGAGATGAGAGTTTTACAGCTTATGGTTGTGATTTGGGTTATAAGTATGTAGAGATAAATGCAGATTATAGAAGTTAAAATTAAGAACTTTTTATATATAATCTCGATTAAAATTTTAAACAAGGATAGATGATGCTTCACGAACACAGAGATGTAATTGCAGAATTAAGACAAAAAGATGCACACTTTACTAAAGTTTTTGATAAACATAATGACTTAGATCATGAAATCACAAACTTAGAAAATTCGCATGCTGACCAATTTACTATTGAGTCAAAGAAAAAAGAGAAATTAAAACTTAAAGATGAAATTTACTCTATGATAGTAAAATATAAAGCTGAAAAATAGTTTTAAAAACATATTTAAGATTTAAAAAAGGAAGTAGAGTTTTCTCTACTTCCTTTTTTTATATATAAAACTATTACTAAGTATAAATTAGATAAAATCAAAACAATTTTTTTAAGAAAACTTTATAGTAAAGGCCTTATTTTATGGAAAACCTTTTTGAGAATCAAGATATTGTAGATATAAATATTGAAGATAGTGTAAAAGCTTCATATTTAGATTACTCTATGAGTGTTATTATTGGACGAGCATTACCAGATGCAAAAGATGGATTAAAACCAGTTCATAGAAGAATTTTGTATGCAATGCATGATTTAAATTTAACTTCAAAAGTTGCATATAAAAAATCAGCAAGAATTGTAGGAGATGTTATAGGAAAGTACCATCCACATGGAGATACTTCTGTATATGATGCACTTGTAAGAATGGCTCAAAGTTTCTCTATGAGAGCACCACTTGTTGATGGACAAGGAAACTTCGGTTCTGTTGATGGTGATAGTGCAGCTGCTATGAGATATACAGAAGCTAGAATGACTAGAATTGCAGAAGAAGTTTTAAGAGATTTAGATAAAGATACTGTAAATTTTGTACCAAACTACGATGATACTATGAGAGAACCAGCTGTTCTTCCAACACGTGTTCCAACGCTTTTATTAAACGGAAGTGAAGGAATAGCAGTTGGAATGGCAACAAAAATTCCACCTCACAATCTTGGCGAACTTTTAGATGCAATTTTACATTTAATTGATAATCCAAGTTCTGAAGCAATAGATTTAATGGAGTTTATTCAAGGTCCAGATTTCCCAACAGGTGGAACAATCTTTGGTAGACGTGGAATAGTTGATGCTTATAATACTGGAAGAGGAAGAGTTAGAATTAGGGCAAAACATCATATTGAATCAAAAGCAAAAAAAGATGTTATTGTTATTGATGAGTTGCCATATCAAGTAAATAAAGCAAGATTAATCGAGCTTATTGCAAATCTAGCGAAAGATAAACAAATTGAAGGAATCGCAGAAGTTAGAGATGAGTCTGATAGAGATGGAATTAGAGTTGTAATTGAACTTAAAAAAGAGGCAATGGCTGAAATTGTATTAAACAATCTTTATAAATCAACTCCTATGGAGACAACATTTGGAATTATATTACTTGCAGTTTATAATAAAGAACCAAAAGTATTTAATCTTCCAGAAATTTTAAATATTTTCTTATCACATAGAAAAACTGTAATTATTAGAAGAACAATATTTGATTTAGAAAAAGCAAAAGCAAGAGCACATATTTTAGAAGGTTTAAAAATTGCT
>JAGOHQ010000016.1 GCA_017996075.1 Aliarcobacter sp. | reverse complement strand
ATATGGTAGCCCTAGCCAGAGTCGAACTGGCACTCCAATGGAACACGATTTTGAATCGTACGCGTCTACCAATTCCGCCATAGAGCCACATAGTTTTTTTATAATAAAATTAGAATAATCTAAAATTTTAATTTTATATTAAAAGCAAATTATTTGTATTTAAATTGCTAATTAAAAATATAAAAAGAAGAAAAAAGAGTTTATCTTTTTAAAGATAAACTCTTTTAATAAGTTTTAAAACTTATTTAGCAACAGCCTCTTTTAAAGCTTTTCCAACTTTAAATTTAGCAACTGTTGTAGCAGCAACTTTTACAGTTTTATCAGTTCCTGGAACTCTAGCTTCTCTAGCTGCTCTAGGAGCTGTTGAGAATGTACCAAACCCAATAAAGCTTACAGAATCTTTTTTAACTAAAGCTTCAGTAATAGTATCTAATACTGCATCAACAGCACCTTTTGCATCTTTTTTAGATAAACCAGCTTTTGCAGCAACCGCATCAATAAATTCCGCTTTGTTCATAATAACTCCTCGTATAAAATAAATTGCGAAAACTTTATTATAGTTAAACTTTAAGTTTCCTAAAATTTTTACAATTTTTTATTAAATTTTATAAAAAAGTCATCTAAACGTGCTTTTTATGCTTAAAAGCCTACAAGAGTTCTCTAAAATTGCTATTTTTTTTACAAGTTCATGAATATCTCTATCGTAAATATAAGTGCCTATTCCTTTAATTACAAGCAAGTTATGTTCTGTATTTTTTATTGATTTTGTAATCTCTAAAGCACTTCTTTGCTTCCAAGTTGATAAATCACCTGGATTATATATTGGAACTTCTCCAAAAAGCATTTTTCCAAAATAATCTTCAAAAATTATATTATCATGCCCTAAAGTATAAGCTGTAGTATAAATTGGCATACCAAATGCTATATATTTTGCTTCGTGAATATTTGTGTAAATAGCTGAATGAGTATATGCATCTAAACTAGCAATATTCCATCTATAATCAGGTTTATTCATATTTAAAGTGCAAAAAGATTTATCATCTAGATTATCAAAAACAGCATCTTTTGAATTTATCATAAAGTGTTCGTGGTCTAGTTTGGCTGAGATTGCACCTTGAAAAATTCCAAAAAAGTTTTTTGTAAACATTGACAGTGATAATTCTGATAATAGTTTTACTGTATCTTGATTCAACATTTTAAGCCTTAAATATATTTTCGCTATTATATACGAATTTTAATAAAAGGTTAAATTTGCAAGATATACCACACATTCCTGTTTTATACAATGAAGTATTAGATTGTTTTAAAGAGATAAAAACAGGGTATATAATTGATTGTACTACAGGATATGCAGGACATAGTAGTGGATTATTAAATCAAAATAGTAGTGTACAATTAATTTGTAATGATCAAGATGATGAGGCTTTAGAATTTAGTAAAAAAAGATTAAAAGATTTTGAAAAAAGAGTTGAATTTAACAAAGGAAATTTTGAAGATATTATTAAAAAATTTGAAGATTATCCTATAAGAGGTATTTTAGCAGACATTGGAGTCTCTTCTTTACAGCTTGATAAATTAGATAGAGGCTTTAGTTTTAATTCGAAAAATCTTGATATGAGAATGAATCAAAATCAAATTTTAGATGCTTCAACTGTTGTAAATTCTTACTCTCAAGTAGAGCTTGAAAATATTTTTAAAGAGTATGGTGAGATAAGAGAATATAAAAAAGTTGCCTCTTTGATTGTTCAAAATAGACCATTTTATAGCGCAAAAGAGCTTGCAGATTTTTTTTATAATAAACTTCCAAAAGGAAAAATTCATCCAGCTACTTTGATTTTTCAAGCAATTAGAATTGAAGTAAATGATGAATTAGGTGTTTTAGATAGATTATTTAAATCTATGGAAGAATCAAAACTAAAAGATTGTATTGTTGCAATAATCTCTTTTCACTCTTTAGAAGATAGAGTTGTAAAAAACTATTTCAAAAAATGGAGCGAAAATTGTATTTGCCCTAAGGATGCTTTTAGATGTGAATGTGGAAAAAATCACTCTTTAGGTGAAATTATCACAAAAAAGCCTATAATTGCGACTAATTTTGAGATAAAACAAAATCCAAGAAGCAGAAGCGCAAAGTTGAGGGTATTTAGATTTGTTTAAGTTAAATCAAAAAAATTCTTTAAGATTTGTTATTATTATGCTATTTTTAGCACTTTCTATGTATATACCAAAAATTTATGTTAGTAATAATATTTATTACACAAGTAAAGATATAAATAGACTCTATTCTCATTATATATCTTTAAATGAAGAAAATACATTTTTAAAAAAACAATTAGAGGATATGAAGTTTAAAAATCAAGTTTTAGACTCTTTGTTATTTAATCCTCTAATTAGGCTTGAAGAAAATAAATAAGTTATAAAATAGTTATTCCTAAAACTTTTTTTAGGATATTGCTATCTTGTGTAAAACCTTCTTGATCTTTTGCAGGCTCTAGAGTTGTAATAGCTGTTTTTCCTATTATATATCTAAATTCTTTATCCTCTTTGTCTTTTAATTTAACGCTCCAAACATTATGAACAACCAAAGGCTCGTTGTTTTCAATACCTATATACAACATTATATGTCCTTTTAAGTACACTAAAGTAGAAAATGGAATACCATTTTTTCTTATAAACTCTTTTTTTTCATCAAGATTTAGTTTAGAAATATCAAAATACTTTCCATTTGTTGTTTGTGCTTTTGAGTTTCTATGAAGATATTTACCAAATACACTAAAATAGTCTTGAGTAAAACTAGAGCAATCTCTATTGTTTAAAAGTCCAGCCCAACCATATGGCTCATTCATAAACTCTTTTAAAACTCTAGCACGGTTTTCATATGTATAAGCCAAAGGCATAGGTTCTACGAACTCTTCTTCTATTTGAATATATGATATTTTTGCATTTAAATTGTCATCTTCTTTTGCAACTATAAAATTATTATCTTTTTTTGGAAAAATTGTACCAACTTTTACATACTCTCTAAAAATAGGGTCATAAATAGCAAATTTTTCTTTAGTTGCTATAAAATAATCATTTGTAGTAAAATCATTTATAAAATCATCATCTACAAAAGCAATGCTATTTATCTCTACCCAACCACCAACAAAGTGTGACTCAACAAATGCCCAAGCTCTATCTTTTGAAAAATGAGAAACTATCAAAGGAGTATTTATTTTTAGTAGTGAATTTTGGTTGTAATCAAATGGAAAACCTTCTCCTGGCAAGCTAGGATTATAAAACATTGGTGAGTTTGTTGGTAACACTCTTACATTTGTATTTTTTAGAGTAATTGCTTTTTTAATATCTTTGTTGTAGTTTTCAAAATTTGCATTTTCTATTTTTTTATCAAACCACTCTTTTGTTGCTTGATTATGATTTTCTAAATATACTTTTTTATTTTTGTATGAAAAACCCCATTTTGCTTCAACTTCACTATAAGATAATTTTGATTGTTTCCAAGGTCTAAAATATTTAGAAAAATATTCATCTTTTTGTTCTTCTTGATTGAATGATTTATCATTTGCTTGTTTTGATAGTTCTATAATAGTATCTTGTTTTGCTTCTAAAATTGTTGGTTTTTCTATAACCCTTTTTTGACTACAAGCTGTAAGTAAAAAAGATATCGCTAAAATAGTAGTAAAATATTTAAAAGTTTTTAACATATTTGTCCCTTGAAATTTTTAAGGGATTGTATCATTTTATAATTGAAATTCGTTTCATTTTGATTTTAGGAAAAAATAAATGCTTAAATTATCTATAAGTAAAGTTCTATTTGAAGATATTTTGTTGAAAAATATAACAACTATTGAAAAAGATGCTACTAAATATTGGAAAAAAGAGTTTTTAGAGCCAAAAATAATTGGAGATAATATATTTTATGATATAAAATGTATTGAAAAAATAGTTTTTGTTAATACATTTGGTGAAGATAAACCACAAATTATAGTTGAATGTAATAAAATAGAGTATTTAGAAGATAAAAATATATTTAAAATTTACATTGGTAAAATTTTAGAGCAAAAAAATATAGATTTATTCAAAGATGAAAAAGATATTTTAATTAAAAAATTAATAGATGAAAAACAAGAGTTAATAAAATTTTTAGAAGAGATGCGAAGACAAAGTTTTTTAAAATAGCTAGAAAAACTAGCTATTTTAAGGTTTATTTTATGATTAGGTCAGCTATGGCATTCATAGTTGCTTCATCCATACCTTTTACTTGACCAACCATTAGAGCTTTTTGTGCTCCACCATAAGTTCCATCTTGATAACCTTTTAAAGATGCTACAAAATCTGCTTTTGTCATATCTTTGATTATTTTAGATTTACCTAAAGCCACTTTTTCACCGTTTGCACCATGACATGCTACACATTTTGCATAAGGATTTGCAAATGCAAAAGTTGCCGCTAATATTGTTGTTGCTAAAACTATTTTTTTCATTTAATTTCCCTTTTAAATAAGATAAAAATATTATATGAAATCTAAGATTAAAATATATTGATTTTAGTCAATTTTTTTATTTATTTAATGCAACATCAATTTTACCAATAGCACAAGATACAAAACTTTTTGCTGTTGTAGTTGCCTTTTCAAAACCACTTAACTCATCGTTTGTTAGTGGATATCCTAAACTTCTTAATTTAAGTTTTAACTCTTCAATTTGATTATCTTCAATATCTAATGTTATTTTTCTTGGATTTACAGATAAATCAACTTCAACACTACCAAAATCATCTTTCAAAGATTTTGTTAAAGTATTTGCACAACCACCACATTTTACATTATGTACTTCAAATGTTTGTTTCATTTATTATCCTTTAAAATATTAATACTATTTACAACAGTTTGAGCAGATAATTTTAAATCTTCTTTTTCATCATCACTCAAATCAAGCTCTATAACCTCTTCAATACCATTTTTACCTATTATAGTTGGTACTCCAAGAGTAATATTATTATAACCATATTCATCAAAAAGGACAACAGATGTTGGAAAAGTCTCTTTAGTGTCTTCTATTATAGCCCTACAAATAAGAAAACAAGAGTAAGCAGGTGCAAAATATGCAGAACCTGTTTTTAATAAATCAACAATTCTAGCTCCACCATTTTTAGTATTTTCTAAAATATATTCAATATCTTCTGATTTTAATATATCAACGACTTTTTTACCATCAACTTTTGCATGATTTATCAAAGGAACCATTGTATTTGAATGTGCTCCTATAACCATAGCTTCTATATTGGTGTAATCAAAATCTAATTTTTCTTCTATGTAGTGTTTAAATCTTGCACTGTCTAAAACACCAGCCATACCAAAAACTTTATTTCTAGGTAGCTTTGACTTATTTAATGCTACATAAACCATTGCATCTAAAGGATTTGAAACTATAATAAAAATAGCATTTTTATTGTTTTCTAATACTTCATCAAAAATTGATTCTAATATTTTTTTATTTGTAAATATTAAATCTTCTCTACTCATATTTGGTTTTCTTGCAATTCCAGCTGTGATTACTATAATATCACAGTTTTTAAAATCACTATTATTTACACAAGCTTTAACTTTTGTAGTGCTATTTTTTGATTTTGCTGCTTGAGATATATCTAAAGCCATAGCTTGTGTAAATTCTTCTCTAATATCTTTTAGTAAAATAGATTTACAAATATCACTTGTAGCTAAACAAAAAGCCAAGTTTGAGCCAACATTTCCAACACCAATAATTCCAACAGTTTTTTTATTCACATCAAGCCTTTTTAAATTTGAAGAGTAAATTAAGAGTTTTCTTAAGAAAGATTTTAAATTTAGACTAAAAAGAGGTAATCCTCTTTTTAGTTAGCCAATAATTTTGTTTAGTGTTGAAGAAGGTCTCATAACTTGTGAAGTTAGTACATCATCAAATAGGTAGTAACCACCTGTATTTGCTGGTTTTCCTTGACATTCTGTAAGCTCTTTTACAATTTGAGCTTCATTTTCATTCATTGCTTTTGCAATTGGAGTAAATTCAGCTTTAAGTTCAGCATCATCATTTTGTTTTGCTAACTCATCAGCCCAGTACATTGCAAGATAGAAATGACTTCCTCTATTATCAATATCTCCAACTTTTCTAGCTGGTGATTTGTCATTGATTAAGAATGTTCCAGTAGCTTTATCTAAAGTTTTTGCTAAAACAGCTGCTTTTTTATTGTTTTGAGTATTTGCTAAGTGATCAAATGAAGCTGCAAGAGCCATAAACTCACCTAAACTATCCCATCTTAAATAGTTCTCTTCTTGAAGTTGTTGAACATGTTTAGGAGCAGAACCTCCAGCACCTGTTTCAAATAGACCTCCACCATTCATAAGTGGAACAATTGATAACATTTTAGCACTTGTTCCAAGCTCTAAAATTGGGAATAAATCTGTATTGTAATCTCTAAATACATTTCCAGTAACAGATATTGTATCAAGACCTTTTCTCATTCTATCAAGTGAGTATTGCATAGCATCATCAGGAGATTTAATAGATATTTCAAGACCACTTAAATCATAATCTTTTAAGTATTTTTCAACTTTCTCAATCATTTTTGCATCATGACCTCTATTTTTATCCAACCAGAATACTGCAGGAGTATTTGATAATTTTGCTCTATTAACAGCTAGTTTTACCCAATCTTTAATTGGCTCATCTTTAGTTTGGCACATTCTAAAGATATCACCATTATCAACATCAAAACTAAATACAGTCTCTCCAGCTTTATTTGTTACAACTATTTTTCCATCAGCATTTGCTTGGAAAGTTTTATCGTGGCTTCCATACTCTTCTGCTTTTTTAGCCATTAATCCTACATTTGGAACTGAACCCATAGTTTTTGGATCAAGCGCTCCATTTTTTTTGCAATCATCAATAATAATTTGGTATGTTGTAGCATAACATCTATCAGGAATCATAGCTAGAGTATCTTCTTCTTTATCCTCTTTGTTCCACATTTTTCCACCACCTCTAATCATAGCAGGCATAGATGCATCTATAATAACATCAGATGGAACATGTAAATTTGTGATACCTTTTGCAGAGTTTACCATAGCAAGTCTTGGTTGAGATGCATAAACAGCTGCAATATCAGCTTCAATTTCAGCTTTTTTAGAAGAATCAACTTGATCTAATTTTGAGTATAAATCTCCTAAACCATTGTTGAAATTTACACCTAAAGAGTTAAATAATTCACTATGTTTTGCAATTAAATCTTTGAAATATACTTTTACAGCAAATCCAAACATAATTGGATCAGATACTTTCATCATTGTAGCTTTTAAGTGAAGTGATAATAAGACATCTCTTTTTTTAGCTTCATCAATACCTTTTTGATAGAACTCTTGTAGAGCTTTTGAAGATAATTTAGTTGCATCAACAACTTCACCATTTTCTAGTGGTAAAGATGCTTTTAAAACTGTCTCTTTTCCATCTTTTCCTACAAAAGAGATTTTGAAATTATCCTCTTTATCTAAGATTGTTGAAACTTCTGTTCCATAAAAATCATCAGCATTCATATGAGCAACATCAGTTTTAGAATCTTTTGCCCATGTTCCCATTCTGTGAGGATTGTTTTTCGCATAATTTTTAACAGCACTTGGAGCTCTTCTATCAGAGTTTCCTTCTCTTAATACTGGATTTACAGCACTTCCTAAGATTTTAGAGTATTTTGCAGTTACTTCTTGGCTTGCATCATAATTTGGAATATCATAACCTTTTGATTGAAGCTCAGCAATAGCTGCTTTTAGCTGAGGAATTGATGCAGAAATATTTGGTAATTTAATAATATTTGCATCTGGATTTTGAGTCATGTCACCAAGTTCTGCTAAAGCATCACCAATTTTTTGCTCTGGTTTCAAGTTTTCAGTGAAAGTTGAAATAATTCTTCCAGCTAGTGAAATATCTTTTTGAACCATTTGTATATCAGAACTTTTTGTAAAAGCCTGTACTATTGGTAAAAAAGAGTATGTTGCTAAAGCCGGTGCTTCATCAACTTTTGTGTAAATAATTTGTGCCATTTTTCCATCCTAAATTGTAAATTTGATATGGCGAAATTGTAACTAGATTTATATTTAAAGATATTGAATTTGCTTATATTTTTGTGTGTGAATATTTGATTGTTTCAAATATTCACATCTTAATTTACACTATTAAATAAATCTTTTATTGAAGGTGCTTTTTGATTTGAAATATCATTTTTCATAATATCAATAGCTTCATTATCTATATCGTTTGGTTTGTCATTAACTTTTGTATAAGTTTTTGCTACTCCAATATTTGCATTAATATTTGCTTGATGTGTTTCATAATCATTTGAGAACTTATGAAGTCCTGTTTTATTGTCCCTTACAAAATATAAGTAATTGCTTTTTACAGGGAAAATTGCAGCTTTTATTGCATCTAAACTAACTGCACAAACTGGATCTTTTGGTAAACCTTTATTTTTATAAGTATTATATGAAGTTTCATCATTTCTTATTCTATCAGCTGTTACAACACTATTTGAATATTTTCCATAGTTTAATGTTCCATCCATTTGAAGTGCCATATTTTTCTTTAATCTATTATGAACAACACTTGCAATAATTGGCATTTCATTTGTTGTTGCTGCCTCTTTTTGTACAACTGAAGCTAAAGATATATATCTAAACCATTTTTCTTTGTCATATTTACCAAATATTTTTTTAGAAAATTCTTCATATTTTTTATTTGTTTGAGAAAATAGATAAAATAAAATATACTCTTCATTCATTCCAACAGGTAATGAGTAGCTATCTGCTAATATATTTCCATCTAATTTGTATGCGTGTTCATCATATATTTTTTGAAGTTTATTTTCATCTAAATTAAACTCATTTGCAATTTTCTTTAAAAAAAAGTATGAAGTTTCACCTGGAATTAGTGTAACTGTTTTTAAAGCAGCTTTTGAAGTAAGAAGTTTTATTAAAAAATCCATTTTTGTAAGTTTTGTTTGTTCAACATCAATCCAACCACTTTGTATAAAGCCACCAGATTTTAAAATAATCTCATCTATTATATTCATCTCATAGCCATTTTTGTTTAAGTGTGATACAATATTACTCGTACTGCCTTTTGGAATAAATATTATTTTATTCGTAACAACTGGTAAACTCAAATAGTAAAGCACAATAATACAAAAAATAAGGGATAGATATAAAGTGTTAAAAAAGATTAGAATTTTTGTATTGCTGCTCTCATTATCTTTATTGTTATTTATGTTTTCTCTTCTATTTTCAGGTATCAAAATAAGCTCTTTTCAGTTATTAAATTTTAAAATTTCGCAATTTTATATGAAATTGGATAAAAAACTCATTTTAAGCATGGAAAACTTAGAGTATAAATCAGAAAAAACTATGACAAATAGCTCAATTGAAGATATAAAAAAGAATTTAGATATTTTACCAATTGTATTAAAATGGTTTCAAAGTATTAATATAGAAAAACTATCAATCAATGACAATATAGTTAAAATAGTATTAGATGAAGACATTTTAAGTGTTGAAAATAAGTTTTTTTTACTTGATTCAAAAATAGATGTTTTATCAAAAGAGGTTTTGTTAGATATTAATAATTTATATTTAAAAGATTACAATATTTTATTTAAAGGGAAGGCAAAAATTGACTATTTTGATGAAGAGTTAAAGTATTTTGGAGATATTTATTATCAAGATTTAATAGTTTCTGGAAATATTGATATTACAAAAAATAGAGTTAATTTTTTTATAAAAAGTGAAATCTTTAAAAACTTACATTTTTTAAAAAAATATCTTGTTCTACCAGAAGTTGCAAACTCTTGGATGTATGATAATGTAACTGGAGATTTTAAGCTAAATTGGTTTTATGGTGAATTTGATCTAAATAAAAATAAAATAATTGAAAAAAGCCTCCAAGGTGATGCAGTTATTGAAAATGCAAAAATAAGATTTGAAAATAGTCTAGAAGAGATAAATACAAGCAAAGTTAATGTAAATTTCAAAAATAGTACTTTGCATTTTGATTTAGTAGATGCTATATACAAAGAAAAAGAGCTTAAAAATAGTTTTGTAACAATAAAAGATATTGCAAATGAGAATAATGGTTTAGTTCTGGTTAATATAGAGGCTAAAACCTCTTTAGATAAAGATATTTTAGGTATTTTAGAAGCTTATGGAATTGTTGTTCCAGTTGTGCAAAAAAATGGAGAAACGCAAGCTAAGTTACTTTTATCTTTTCCTTATGCAGAAGATAAGCCTATGAGTTATAATGGAGTTTTTATAGCCGAAAAATCAAATATTTCTATATCTGGTTTTGATTTTGAAACAAATGGTGCAAAAGTTATTTTAGAAAATGATTTGTTATATATAAATGATGCTAGTTTTATTTATCAAGATATTGTAGATGCAAAAGCAAATTTAAAACTAGATTTAAATAGTTTAAAAATAGAAGGAACTTCACAAATAAATAAGATTTTAGTAAAAGATAGCAAAAATTCTAAAATATTAAATATTACAAATATAAATAGTGATATTTTTATGGATTTTAGTAAAAATGTAAATATTGAACTAAAAGATTTAAAAACAACTATAAAATACGATAAGTTTTTGACTATAAATTTAAATGATATTTCAAAGATATATAATTATTCAGACATTTTAAAACAAAACAGTATAAATAGTGGAAACATATCTTTAAAAATTATGGATAAAGAGAATATAGACTTCAATGGATTTGTTAGTGGATTTATTGTTCCTATAAAAAAAGATAACAAAGAGATAAATAGTTTAGATTTTTATGGAAATATCAATAAAGAGAGTGTACAAATCTCTTCTAGTGATAACTCAATAAAGTTAAATTTTAAAGATAATATAGATCTTTTTTTGGATGGATATGATATTTTTTATGATGAAAATATCAGTAAAAATAGTAAAGTAGAATTTGATACAAATATAGATTTAAAAAATTGTAAACTATTTTTTGATAATCAAGAGTATAAAATAAAAAGTGCTAATTTTAATATAAAAAAAGATTTAATAACTTTTAATGCATCTTTATTTGATTTGGATTTACCTATAAAAAAAGATAATCAAGATTTAAAAGAACTTGATATTTTAGGAAAATACAAAAATGATATTTTAGATATAAACTCAAAAAAAGATGATATTTTTTTAAGAGTAAGAGATAATCAAACAACTATAAAATTAGATGGATATGATATTTTTTATGATACAAAATATAATGATATTCATGAAAAAATAGGCAATATTGGTATTATTGGAACAAAATCAAATATAGTTATAAATAATAAAAATAAAATTTTAGCAGATTTTTATGAGTTAAATATAAATAAAGATAGAAAATTTTTCTATTTGGAATATGAAGATAGTAAAATAAGTTTTACAAATAAAAACAATAATATAGATATATATGCAGCAAAGATAAATGAAAAATTTATAAATACTTTTGCAAATAGTAATATTTTAGATGGTGGAAAAATTGATTT
>JAGOHQ010000174.1 GCA_017996075.1 Aliarcobacter sp. | reverse complement strand
TTTGCATTTTCTGGTACTACTGATTCAAAAGGAGAAATTGAGATTTTACCTTTAAGAGGTGGAAAATGGATTTTATTAACTAAAGTTGTTAAACCTTATGAAGGTAAAGATTGTGATGAAATATCATATTCTTCAACTTTGAGTTTTCAAGTTAAATAGAAATATAAAGAGAAGTTATATTCTCTTTATATTCTGAATAATTTGCAATAATCAATCTTTACAAACAAGAAGATTTTACTTTATATTTTTATTATTTTTAAATTTAAATATGTACTTTATAAAATTACTCTTTTGTAATCGAATCCACATCTATTTCTATGCTCATCCAATCTTTATCAACTTCCCCATGAATTGTTACTTTATCTTTTGGAGATATTTGCATTCCATTCCAATTTTCATTGTCTATTTCAATAGTTATATCTCCAGTGCTATCTCTAAATAAATACTTATCTTTTCCTAAATGTTCTACAATATAACCCTCAATAGCTACGGGCATATCATCTTTATAAGTTTTTGCTTTTTCAATAGTAGACTTTGTAATAGTAGGTCCAACAAATCCACCTCTTTGAATTTGAGATTGGTTTAAATTCTGTGCAAATAGAGATGTTGTTACAAAAAATAAACTCGTAACTAAAATACTTTTTTTCATTTTTTTCCTTTGTTTTAATTTTATGATGGAATTAAAACAAAGAATTATTAGCAAAATATTAATTTTTTATATATCTTATAAAATTTACCAATATATATTAATTTTAAATCCATTTGGATTTATATTTTCAAAATTAACATTTAAATTATGCAACTTTGCAATTTGCATAATAATCGAAAATCCAAGACCACTTCCTATTTGTTTTTGTCCAGCAGGTCTTAAAAATCTTTCTCCTATATTTTTCAAGATTTTAGAATCCAAACCTTTTCCATTATCTTGAATAAATAAGTTATTTTTTTCTAATTTAATTTCTATCTTTGTACCTTTTTCATTGTATTTGATTGCATTATCTAGAAGATTTCTAATAAGTAAAGATAAAATAAAAGGCTCACCTTTTATAGTTTTTATATCTTCATCATATAAAAAATCTATAGAAATATCTTTTTGTTTTGCATTAAATTCTACTTCTTTAATCGTTGAATTAATAATTTCAATCCAATTTATATTTGTTAAATTCTCAAAATTACTTATTGATTCTAATCTTGAAAGAGCTAATAATTGTTCTATCATTCTTGTTGATTTATCTACACCCATTTCAATATTATTTAAAGATTTGATTAGTGAGTCTTTATCATCTAAGGATAGTTTTGCAACTTCAGTTTGGATTTTTATTGCAGCAAGTGGGGTTTTAAGTTCATGCGCTGCATTTGAAGTAAATCTTCTCTCTTTTTCAATCATATTTTTTATTTTAATAAATAATAAATTTAAAGCTTTTACTACAGGTTTTAATTCTATTGTTGTATTTTCATCAAGAGTTGAACTATCGTTTGGATTACGTGATGCTAAAGTATTTGATAATTTATTTAAAGGTTTTAACTCTTTTGATATGAGAATAAATGTTATTGCTACTAAAAATGGTAGAACAAATAACCACGGATATGTTAAATTTTCTATAATATCAAATATCAAATCATTTAAGTAATCTATTTCTTGAGCAACCATTACTATAAATTTTTTATCATTACTACGCATCCAAACAATTTTAAATTCTTTATTTTCTTCAAATAGCAACCCATCATTTGTATTTAATATATTATTATTAAATACAAAATTATCGTTATTCTCTTCACTAAAATCTTTGTAAATAATTTTTCCATCTAAAGAATATATTGCATAAGTGAGACTATCATCTTCAATAGACATATATTTTTCTGCAATATCTTCGTTTATATTGTTTAATTCATAATTTAAATTTGAAGAATTAATAAGAGTATTGATATTTGAATTAACAACTCTTTTTGCAAAATAATATAGCTGAGTATCTAATACTTCAACTAAAGTTTTTTTTGTTTGATACATACTTATAGATATTGCAATAATAGAGCTTATAGCAAATAAAAATAGTAATATAATTGATAACCGTAATTTTAAACTAAAATTTTTCATTTTTTAGGCTCTTCTAATTTATATCCCGCTCCATAAACTGTTTTTATATAATCATTTCCAATTTTCTTACGGATTGCATGTATAAAAACATCAAGAGCATTTGAATTTAGTTCTTTGTCAAAATCATATAATTTTTCAACAATAACTTCTCTACTTAAAACTATTCCTTTATTTAATATGAAAAGTTCAAGAATTTTTATCTCTTTTGTTGTTAGTTCTACTATATTATTATTCTTTAAAACTTTTTGTTCTAAAGGGTATAATTTTATATCTCCTATTTCAAGGTATTCTTTAACTAAATTATAATTTCTTCTATTTAATGCAATAACTCTAGCATGTAATTCAGCTAAAGAAAATGGTTTACATAGATAATCATCAGCACCTTTAGTTAAACCTTCAACTCTTTGATTTATTGCATCTCTTGCAGTTAAAATAATTACAGGTGTTTTAATATTTTTTTCTCGCCAAAATTTTAAAATATCAAGCCCATCAATATTCGGAAGACTTAAATCTAAAATTACTGCATCATAATTTATCATAAATATTGCCTCTTGCCCATCTAACCCATCTTCGAACCAATCAATACTAAATCCAAATTTTTTAAATGCAGAAACAATACCGTCGCCTATTAGATTATCATCTTCAATAAGTAAAATTTTCATATAAATATCTTTTTTAGAATTTTTATATTATTTATATCATTTAAAAATTAGTAAAAGATTAATATCATGTATAAATAAAGAAATATAAAAATAATTTTAACCATTTTTATATTTTATAAGTAATTCTTATTTTAAAAAATTACATACGAAAATGGAATTAATATTTTCCGACATCTGTCGAAAAGCTTCTTTATATTTTCGGTATAAAATACTATATTTTAAAAGCTTAAAAAAATATCAGATGTCGGAAAACAAGTGTTTTAATTACAAATTATTTTTACTTTTTAGTTTAAATTGTTATAATGGATAATATTATATCTATAGGGGAGATATGCTCAGATGTCAACAGAAT
>JAGOHQ010000173.1 GCA_017996075.1 Aliarcobacter sp. | reverse complement strand
GCTTAAATCTTTTATATCTGTAAGTGAAGTTAAAATTATAATTGGGGTATCAATAGAAGCTTCTCTTACATATTTTACAAGTTCAAAACCATCCATTTTAGGAACTCTAATATCAAGTAATAGTAAATCATATTTTTTGTCGAAAATTGCATTTAAAGCATCTTCTCCATTATCAAAATCATCAACCATAAAATCAAGCTCTTCTAAAAACTCTTTTATTGAAATTTTATATAAATAATCATCTTCAAGAAGTAGTATTTTTATCATCTAATTATTATCTCTTTTTTGTTAAATTCTTTTAAATCTTTTTTATCTTCTTTTATATTTATATCTCCAAAGTAGTCATATTTAGGTAAGTATTGAAAACTATTAAAATTTTTATCAAAACTTATAAGTAAAATTCCAACACTTTTATTTTCAAACTCTCCTAAAGGAATTTGAGTAAAAACTTTTTCATCTGTTTCATAATAAAAACTATCATTTTTAAGAAAGTTTGGGTTTTTTATTAAAATATCGAGTAAATTTTTACTAAAACTACTTTGTAAAATCAAATAATCTCCTAATTTTGGGTTATCTGAATGATAAGTTGCAATATTTAAATAATCTTTTTCAAGTAAAATCATAGAGTCTATACCTAATCCTTTTAGCCTATTTATAAGTGGATTAAAATCAACTATTACTTCAATTGAGCCAATAAATAAGTTGTTATGGTTGTAAATTGGTGCTATCGCTTTTATATTAAATCTTTTTCCCAACTCAGTTGAAACATAAGGCTCATTTGAATTTCTTACTTTTACAAGTCCTTCTCTAAAACTATCTAGTTTTAGTCCAAAATCTACATCTTCCCAACTTCTAGTAAAAACTTCTAAATATTTTGTATGAATTTGAATATCTATACTATTTTTTGTATATGTTTTTATAATATTTAAAAGTTTTAAAAGCTCTTTTTTTAGTTCTATATGGTTGTTTTTTTCTAAATTATTTATAATATCTTGATTTTTAGAAAACATTAAAGCTAAAGATAAAGCTTGGTTTTTTTGATTTTCTAGTTCATTTTGTGCAATTTGAACTTGATTTTGTACAAAAATATCTAAAGTTTTTTCATTTAAGATATTGTTATATTTATATAAGAAATATAGAAGAGTAGCAATAAATAAAAAGAATAAAATAAAAGTTTTTTTATAAGTTCTTATAAAAGGAAGTATCATAAAGATACTCCTTTTTTATTTATTAGTTTTGATAAATTGTCCAAATGGTCCAAATCTTCTATCCTCTGAATCTTTTCCTTGTATATAAGCATCAGGAGCTTTTACAGCAGCATCTGGGAAATCTTTTTCTCTATTTTCTTTTTCTGGTCTTTCGTGTTCATTTAAATTCATATAAACAGCAACATTATAAGCCTCTTCATCAGTTAAAATTGGATTTTGATGAGTTGCTCCTAAAGGCATATTTGCTTTTATAAAATCCATAGCTTTTAAAGTTCTGTACATTCCAGCACCTTTATTGTAGCTATCTTTCCCCCAAAGTGGTGGATATAAATAACCATTTGCAAGACCTTCGTTTTTAATACCTTCTCCATTTTCTCCATGACAAGAAGCACAATGAACATCATATACAGCTTTTCCTTTAACAGGATCTGCTTTTGTTGTTTGTATCATTTTTCTATTTACTTCAGCCAAACCAATTCCTTGAACTTTTGCACCAACAGGTACTCCTTGACTTAACCAATAAATATAAGCTTCCATAGCCTTCATCTCTTTGCTTGAATTTGGCAGTGGTTTTCCATTCATACTTCTTTCCATACAACCATTTATTCTATCAGATAAAGAACCTATTACATTCTCTCTAGGTCTATACTGTGGAAAGTTTCCGTAAATTCCTACAAATGGTGCAGAATACTCTTTTGTACCTGCGTCTAAGTGACAACTTTGACATGAAAGATTATTTCCAGCATATCTCATATTTTTGTCTTTAACTTCAGGACCTATATGTTTATAAGTATGAACTACTAGCTCTTTTCCATATTTAATTAAATCTCCAAATTGGTTATTTGGGATTGTACTTTCATCTGGAATTTTATACTCAAGTTTTTCACCTTCATATTTGTAACCAATATTGTTTCTTTCTTGTATAAGTTTTTTATCAAACTTTACAACTTCAGAAGCAAACAGTGAACTAATACTTAATGCACTACAAACTGCAACTGTTAAAATCTTTTTCATAAATAACTCCTCCTACTATTTAATGATATAAAGAATGATAGCTTATTAATATAACTTGAATGTAACAAAAAATAGATAGATGTGAGAATCTATCTATTTTGCTTCATTTCCAATCTTATTTATTACAGTTTGAATATCTTTTGTTCTATTTTGTGAACTTGGATGCGTAGAGAAAAAGTCATTTCCTCCACTTTTACCCTCGCTCATATTTTCCCAAAATTTAGTAGCTTCATTTACGTTGTATCCAGCCTTATGCATTAGATAAATACCTATTTCATCGGCTTCACTCTCTTGCATTCTTCCATAAGGAAGCATAACTCCTAAATTTGAACCCAAACCATATGCTTGATTAAATGCATTTTGATATTGTGGAGCAGTTGCTGCAACTGCTACACTTCCAAGTATTCCAACACCTTGTTGTATCATTCCTTGAGTTACCCTCTCAGCTCCATGACGTGCAAGTGCATGAGCAACTTCATGAGATATTACAGTTGCTAATTGGTCATCATTTTTTGCATATTTTAAAATTCCTGTATATACAACAACTTTTCCACCAGGAAGACAAAAAGCATTTGCTTGGTTATCATCAACTAAATTGAATTCCCATTTGTAGTTTGGTTGATTTGCAGCAACTGCAATTCTTTGTCCAATAGCTTGAACTCTTGTGGCATCTTTTGTGCCTGTTACAACTTTTACTTCACTTAAAGACTCTTTATATGACTTTTCACCTAAAGCCAACTCTTCTTGTGATGACATAAGAATTAGTTGTGAACGGTTTGTATATGGAGTTTTGTGTGTACAAGCTGAAAATAAAATAGCCACAAATGTAGCAAATATAACAATTTTAAAATATCTCATTTTTTTCCTCTTTGAAATAAAATTTTACTATTTAATCAAAAAAAAGTATAAAAATAGTTTAATTA
>JAGOHQ010000172.1 GCA_017996075.1 Aliarcobacter sp. | reverse complement strand
GAGTAGTTTCTAAAATCATTGACAAAAAAAAGCTTCTTTGATAGGATAGAAAAATTTTTATAGGATTTTAAACTTATGAACAACTACCAAAAAGCAATAGAAAATTCAAATATAGTCTCAAAAACAGATATAAATGGAATTATAACTTTTGTAAATGATGAGTTTTGTAATCTTTTTGGTTTTAAAAAAGATGAATTAATTGGAAAAAATCACAATATTATAAGACATCCAGATACTCCAAAAGAGAATTTTGAACTGCTTTGGAATACTATTTTAGATAAAAAAGTCTATAAATCTACTGTAAAAAATATATCAAAAAATGGAGAAGATATTTATTTAAATACAACTATTATTCCTATTTTAGATGAAAAAGAGGAAAATATTGTTGAGTTTGTAGCCATAAGATATGATATTACAAATGAAGTACTACTTCAAAAAGAGCTAGAAGAGAAACAAAAAATTATATTTCTACAATCAAGAATGGCAAGTTTAGGTCAAATGTTAGGAAATATTGCTCATCAGTGGAGGCAACCTTTAACAGAGTTAAACTTAAGCTTATTTAATCTAAAAAAAGCTTTTGAAAATGAGAACAAAAAAGAGATTGAAAATCTTTATTCAAACTCAAAAAATCTAATACTAGGAATGTCAAGTACTATTGATGATTTTACAAATTTCTTTGCTCCAAAAAAACAAAAAGAAGCTTTTTTAATAAATCAAAGTATAAATGAAGCTTTGAAGATTTTAAATAGAGTCTTAGAAGATGAAAATATTAATATAAAGTTTGATATTTTAAAAGATTTAGAGATTTTTGGATTAAAAAATGAGCTAACTCAAGTGCTATTAAATCTTATAAATAACTCAAAAGATGCTTTTGTACAAAAAAATATCACAAATAAAGAGATAACTATAAAAACTTATACAAATACAAAAGATGATTTTGTATATTTAGAATATATTGATAATGCTCAAGGATTAAGCAAGGAGCTATTTGATAAGATTTATGAGCCATATTTTACAACAAAACATCAATCAATTGGAACAGGGCTTGGTCTTTTTATTTGTAAAATAATTATTGAAAATAGTTTTAAAGGTGAAATTATGCATGAAAATATTTCAAATGGTTTAAAATTTACTCTAAAGTTTCCAAAAATAGTATGAAAAATCTAAAAGTTTTAATAGTTGAAGATGAACAAAAACTAGCAAATTTAATAAGAAACTCTATAAAAGAGCTTTTTTTTAAAGTAGCAATTGCAAAAGATGGTATTGATGGAATTAAAAAGTTTAAAAGCTTTAAACCTGATATTGTAATTAGTGATATTTCTATGCCCAATTTAAGTGGTCTTGAAATGTGCAAAATAATAAAAAGTCAAAAACAAACTCCTATAATAATTTTAAGTGCTTACAGCCAAAAAGAGATGCTTTTAGAAGCAATTGATTTGGGAATTTCAAAATATTTTATAAAACCATTTGATATTGAAAGTTTTATTGAATACTTAAAAGAGCTATCAAATAAGATAAATAAGGAGAAAAACTATACTTTAAAAGGTGGTTTTGTATTTGTAAAAAACTCTTGTAATTTGTATAAAGATAGTGAGTTAATAAATCTTACAAAAAGGGAAAAAGAGTTTATAAATCTTCTAATAGAAAACAAAAATCTACTTGTAAAAATGGAAACTATTAAAGAAAATCTATGGGAAGTTGAAAATATAAGTGATGAAAGAGTTAGAACTTTTATAAAAAGATTAAGAACAAAAACATCTAAAGATTTGATTGAAAATGTATCATCTCAAGGATATATGATAACATCTAATTGATTTTTTATTTGTTTAAATCATAGAGTAGATAAGTTTTGACAAAATCTTTTTTAAATCATTTTGCTCTTTTTGACTAAGTACTTTAAAATGATTTTCCAATCTTTTTGAAGTTTCACAAATACAAGATTCTATTAAAAAAACTCCATTTTGAGTAAGAGTTACAGAACTCTTTCTTTTATCCTCTTTTGAAATATCTCTTTTTATAAACTCTCTATCTTCAAGTTTTTTTAAAACTTTTGTCATACCACCACTTGAAAAGATTGTAGCATCATAAAGTTCTGTTGGAGAAAGTGAATGGTTTTCATTTGTAAAATAAAGTGCTGCTAAAACATCAATATCGGAATGTAACAAATCATAACTTGTTTTATAAAAACTCTCTGATTCGTTATAAATATGTTTGTTTACTAAAAACATTGGTAAAGACAAAGCAAAAACTTCATGCTTCTTATCTTTTGCAACTCTACTATAAAATTCATCTATATATTTTTTATTCATAGTGAAAATTGTATCTAATTTAAAATTAAAATTATCTTTCTAGCAAGACAATTTTAAGTAAAAAAAAGATAAAATCTTGTTTTATTTCTAAAAGGAGCAAAATGAAAAAGATATATTTTACTTTTTTAGTGCCAATATTCTTATATAGTCAAAATTTAGAAGAGTTAGTAAATTTAACAATTGAAAATAGATTGGTTGAATCTTCTAAACAAAATTTAGATGCACTAAAAGATGAGTATAAAAGTGTACAAAGAGGTTATTTACCAAAATTAGATGCTGGTGCTTCATACTCAATAAATGAACACGAATATCCCAATAATCCAAAAAAAAGAGCAAATGCTTATGGTAGCATAAACTATATGCTATATGATGGTGGGAAAAAATATGATATTTATGATGGATATGAAACAAATATAAAAAGTGGAGAAAAATCACTTGATGCTTTAAAAAATAATCTATCACTAACTGTTATTCAATACTACTTTGATTATCTATCTCTTGAAGCAAAAAAAGATGCAAAACAAAAAGAGATAGAACAATTAACAGCACAAGAAGATAGAATTGGAAGATTTTACAATGCAGGAACTACAACAGAAGATGAGCTTCAAAAAATAGTTTCAAGACTTCAAAATGCAATTGTTGAGCTTCAAGAAATTGAATTAAATATTATTACAATTACACATAATCTTGAATACATTACAGGTACACAAGTATCAATAACAGATGGTTCAAAACTTGAAGATATTAATAATTTGATACAAAAGAATCCTAGATTTGATATTCAAGCTTTGGATTTTGTGACACAATCAAAACAAAGTGTTGCACAAGCACAAAAAAGTGG
>JAGOHQ010000171.1 GCA_017996075.1 Aliarcobacter sp. | reverse complement strand
AAGTGACTCAATGCTAAAAACATTTTTAAAAAGTTCATTTTGATATGTAATTTTTGGTCTAAAATTTCTTAAATGAAAACTTTTTAAATTTAACTCCAAATAGTCTATTATCTCTTTTTGATTAATATTTTTATCTACAAGGGTAACTATAATTTCGCTAGTTTTGTGCATATTCATATAATTAAAGACTTCATCAAGTGCAAAAAACTTATCTTCATTCGTTCCAAAAACTTCGTTGTAATAACACTTTGCTGTTGTTACATCAATAGCACTATAACCTATTAGATAATTTCCTCTTATTTGATCAATTACAATTGAAGTTATAAAATTATCATCTTGTTCTACTACAAAATCAAAGTTTGTACCAGGACTTACAATAACATCTAGGTACCTGCTAACATTTGGAGGAGTTCCTTTTTGTTTTATTATTGCTATTGTATATTTTTGCTCAGCAATAATTCGTGCTAGATGTTTTTCAAATGAAATTGCTGGAACTCCAGCCATAATTGGATTCTCTTTTGAGTTTTCAAGTATTGATTTATTTTTTCTTGTTAATTGAATATTTAAAAGTTCTGCTATCTCTTTTGCTTTTCCTATCTTCTCTTTTTCATTGTTTACTTCATAAACTTCAAAAAAAGTTCCAATTTCCATAAGAACTAGAGCATTCTCGCCATACTTTTTATCAAATAACTCTTGTATCTTAAAATATGTGATAGTTAGAAGTTCATTTCTATTTTCTAAAAGAGCTGTTACTTCTTCTCTCACTATTTTCGCACTCCTGTCCAATCTCTAATTTTTTCTCTATCTTCTTTTGAAAGTTCTGCTTCAATGTGAGCCCAAGTATAAGCTGGAAGTGGCATTGATGAGTGAGCTGTTCTGTAAATTGCTTTTAATTTTTCATTCTTTTGTGTTTGAGTATATTTTTCCCAATTTGAAAAATTCAAAGCATTTACCCCCTCATTTGTATGATTTGCAACAACCCAAGAAAAAGGTGCAACATTTGAGTACCAAGGATAGTTAATCTTATTTGAGTGGCAATCATAACAAGCTCTTACAAATATCTCTTTTATATCTTCAGGTAAAACTATCTCATATGTTTCATCATCACTATATTGTACTTTTTCGGGTCTTATAAACTGCATCAATAGAAAAACTGCAAAACAAATTATCAAAGCTCTTTTCATTTTTAAAATACCATCTCATATAATCTTTTTATTTCACTATTAAAAATATCTAAACTAATATTTCTACCATATCTTTTAAACTCTTTTCCTTCAAAAAAAACCAAAATAGTTGGACTTGAAAAAATATTAAAAAAAGATGCAATATCTAAATTTTGATTACTATTAATATAATATTGCTTAATTTGTGAAAATTTTTTAGAAATTTCATCTTCTATTTTTGGTTTTAAAACTTGACAAACACCACAGTTTGTAGCTCCAAAATATAGCATTACAGCTTTAGAAGTTTTTAAAATCTCTAAAATTTCTTCTTTCTTGTTTATTTCTATCATAATTAAAAAAAGATAGGATAAATCCTATCTTTTTATACCTGATGCCCACAATTTTTTGTAAGTCTATTTTTTTGAGATAGATATGAATTTAAAGCACCCAAATATGCATTTGCAGTTGCTTGCATTGTATCAATACTCAAACCATGACCAACAAAAGATGTACTGTTTTCAAAGCAAACTCTAGTTGTTACTTTTGCTAAAGAATCTTTTCCTTCACTTACAGATATAACTTTATAATCTTTTAATTCACCAGAATAACCTGTGATTCTATCTATTGTTTTAAAAATAGCATCCATAGTTCCATCACCCAAACCTGCATCTTTTATAATATCATCTTTATATTTTATAGACACAGCAGCCATTGGCATACCACTTGAACAATCACTTATTTGCAATCCTACTAATTCATATATTCTATCGTGGTTTAAAGCCTCATCAGTGATTAACATTCTAACATCATCATCTGTTATATCTTTTTTCTTATCTGCTAAAGTTTTAAATCTTTCAAATGCTGCATTTAACTCTTCATCACTAACACTATCAAAACCTAATTGTGTAATCTTATCTTTAAATGCTGCTCGACCTGAATGTTTTCCTAAAATCAATGTGCTATCTTTAATAACTCCAACATCCTCTGGTCTCATAATTTCATAAGTCTCTTGATGTTTTAAAACACCATCTTGATGAATTCCACTTTCATGTGCAAAAGCATTTTTTCCAACTATTGCTTTATTTTGTTGTGGTTCAACACCTGTAATAGTTGCAACTAATCTTGAAGTTGCATAAATTTCAGGTGTATTTATAGTTGTATATAAATCTCCAAATACATCTTTTCGCACTTTTATAGCCATAACAGCTTCTTCTAAAGCAGAGTTTCCAGCACGCTCACCTAAACCATTTATTGTAACTTCAATTTGTCTAGCTCCATTTACTACGGCAGCTAATGTATTTGCAGTTGCAAGTCCTAAATCGTTGTGATTATGAACTGAGATAATTGCTCTATTATTTGCAAATTCGCTTAACTCTTTAACCATGGTACCCAACTCTGTAGGTAATCTATATCCAACAGTATCTGGTAAGTTAATTGTTCTAGCACCTGCACTTATAACTGCATCCATAACTTCTTTCATAAAAGGTATTTCACTTCTTCCTGCATCTTCTAAAGAAAACTCAACATCATCTACAAAAGTTCTAGCATACTCTACTGCATGAACAGCTCTTTTTATAACTTCATCTGGAGACATTTTTAATTTATATTTCATATGAATAGGACTTGTAGCTATAAATGTATGAATTCTATGTTTTAAAGCATGAGAAACAGCCATACCAGCTTGTTTTATATCATTTTCTATAGCACGACTTAACGAACAAATGCTAGCATTTTTTATAGTTTTTGCTATTTGACTAACTGCATCAAAATCTCCAGGACTAGCAGCTGCAAATCCAGCTTCAATAACATCAACTCCTAATTTTTCTAACTGCAAAGCAACTCTTAATTTCTCTTCTGTGTTCATAGAACAACCAGGGCTTTGCTCTCCATCTCTTAAAGTAGTATCAAATACAATAATTTTATTTTTATCCATAATATTTACCTTTTAATTTAACATTTGATTATATCTTTTTTTAAATAAAAAAAGAAAAACAGATTTTTT
>JAGOHQ010000170.1 GCA_017996075.1 Aliarcobacter sp. | reverse complement strand
TATAGGAATGAGTTTTAGAAGTTATCAAGAGTTTGAGATTAGCGGGAAAATAAGTTTAGAAAAATTTATTGATGTTTTAAGAGGGCTTGATTGTATTGAAGATATTCAAGATATTTAAAAAATCAAGGATGAAGAATTATTTAAATTTAAATATAGATATTAATTAATTTGCAAATGTAAACTAAATTCTCTCTATCAAACCTTTGGAAAAATTTCAGGTATAACTTCTGATGCAAAATGAGAGTTAAATTTTATAGAAATAGGACCTTGAGGTTTTAATGAGGTAATATATTCTCTTTTTTCTAACTCTTTAACTATTTTTATGGCTGTTGGTTTACTTACACCTAATACATCTTTTACACTATTTCTTGGAATTTCTCCATATATAAGCAAATGCTCAAATATTTTTTCAGAATGTTTTGGTAATGGTTCAATATCTTTATACATATTTTTTTGTGAGAATATTACATAATTTCTGATTCTATTTGCAATTAAATCTATTCTTAACACTTCGGACATATAATTTATTTGATCCAAAGCTATATCTAACATAAAATCTAAGAATAACTTTAAAGCCTTTAATGATAAATTACCTCTTCCATCATCATAACTACCTGTATAAGGTTCATCTGCTATTGATAAAAACTCTTTGTACTTATCAATATTTCTCGCTAATCCTCTTGATATATTCCATAGTCCATAACCTTCTAAATCAATTTTATATAAAATATAATCTAAATATAACCTAGAAATTCTTCCATTTCCATCGTAAAAAGGGTGTATATAAACTAAACGATGATGAGAACATAGTGCATAAATTAATTGCATAGTTTTATTTTCAAACTTACTTTGATTGTAAAAAAATTCAAATTCCCCAAAATAGGAACTTAAATCTTTAGGATCAGGAGCAAGATGATTACCAACTTTTACAAAGCTTTCTCTTAACTTCCCAGGAATCATATCTACTTCTAAATCATCATGTTTTATCTTTAAAGCATATTTCATTTCATCTTTAGAATAAAACTCTTTATGCATATCAAGTATAGTATCCAACAAATAAGTATCTTTTTTTATTGTTGTTAAGTGCTGTATATACTCTTGTACTTCTATGTGTACCAAAGAGAGTTGTTGTAAATCTTTTTTCTTTTTCTCTGATGAAAAATCTTTTTTCATTGCTTTTTCAATATCAAAAGGGTGAGTACCTTCTGATTCAATTAAATTTGAATAGTAACTATTTGTGATTTTCAATAAATTTTTTATTGCTAAGATAAATTGTTTATTATGTCCACCTGTTAACTTTGCACTTTTCATAACAATTTCTTCAGCTTTTTTAAATAAAAAAGTATCAAGCTTTATAGAACCAGATTCAGGAATTGCTGGAGTTATATACATACAAAAATCCTTTATATAATTTACCTCTAATTTTACCTTATGTTTATATCTTAAAAGTATTATTTATTGGTATTTTAGCATATTTATTTAAAAAATAAATATATATAATTTTACCTCTAGTTTTACTACTATTTTGTTTTTTTTAATTCCATCAAGTTCGATGGAATTAAAAAATTAAAATTAAAATTTAAGAGTGTTCAAAGATTAAACACTGTATATTTCAAACTCAATTTTTAAAGGGGAATTAAGATTTTGAATCAAGAAGAGATAGAACTAAAGATTCTAAGAAGTGTAGATAAAGTCACAAGCCAAAGAACAATAGCAGATGAGATAGGCTATAGCTTGGGAAAAGTGAATTATGTACTTAAAAACTTAATTGATAAAGGTCTTATAAAAACTCAAAGATTTGTAAACTCAGAAAATAAAATCCAATATAAATATTTACTTACGCCAAAAGGTATCAAAGAGAAAATAGAGATTACAGAAAAGTTTATTGCTATAAAAAAAGCTGAGTATGATGAGCTTCAAAAAGAGCTTGAAGTTTTGCAAGGTTTAGGGGAGAATTAAAATGACAAATATAATATTATGCGGTGGAAGTGGAACAAGACTTTGGCCAATAAGTAGAACTCTTATGCCAAAACAGTTTGTAAAACTCTTCGATGATAAATCACTTTTTCAACTAACAGTTGAGAGAAATAGTAAACTGTGTGATAAAAACTTCATAGTATCAAATGCTGAACAATACTTTTTAGCACAAGATCAATTAGAAGAAAATTCAACATTTAACATTCAAAATTCAACATTTCTCTTAGTGGAGAGGTAACTTAAATACAGACACTTTTTAGCTAATCCCTAAGCCACCATTTCATTTTGTAACATTTTTTGTTTTTCTTCAAATTTAACAGGGGATAAATTCCCTAAATAACTATGAGTTCTCACTCTATTATAATAAAATTCTATATATTCAAATATCTCTTTTTTAGCTTGTTTTTTAGTATAAAAATACGTGTTATAAACCAATTCTTGCTTTAGTGATTTGAAAAAACTTTCTGCAACAGAATTGTCCCAGCAATTTCCTTTTCTTGACATACTTTGAATAATATTATATTTTTCTAATAAATCTTTATGACTATAAGATGCATATTGACTTCCTCTATCTGTATGCCAAAGAAGACCAGGAGAAGGACTTCTATGAATTATTGCCATATTTAATGCATCATTTACAAGTGAAACTTTCATCGTATCATCCATACTCCAGCCAACTACTTTTCTTGAGTATAAGTCGATTACAGTTGCTAAATATAACCAACCTTCACCTGTTGGAATATAAGTAATATCTCCAACGTATTTTTCATTTGGATTAGAAGCATAAAAATCTCTATTTAGAATATTTGGTGCTATTGGTAGATTGTGATTAGAATCAGTTGTATTTTTATATCTTCGTTTCATTTTTACTTTTAAGTTAAGGTCTTTCATTATATTTGAAATACGTTGTCTTGAAATTATTAACCCGTATAATTCTAAAAGTTTACTTTGAATTCTTCGTGTTCCATAGTTATGTCGCCCTTGAACAAATATAATTTCAATTAATTCATTAAGTTTTTTATCTACTTTTTTAATTACACACCCAGATTTAATCCAATGATAATAAGAAGATAAATTTACTTTTAAAACTTTGCACATTAACTTAATACTAAAACTCTTTTTATGTTCAAAAATCCATGCATACCTTATAGAGTTTCTTTTGCAAAGTATGCTGCTGCCTTTTTTAAAATATC
>JAGOHQ010000169.1 GCA_017996075.1 Aliarcobacter sp. | reverse complement strand
CAATTAAAAAGAACAAAAAATCCAGAAACAATGGTTACATCAATTAGCTCTTCAATGATTTACTCTAAATTAAAAGATATGTTATCAACAAAAAGAGCAACACAAAAAGATGGTACAGTAAATTCTATACAAAAAACAAAATCTTTGGCAAAAATAAATAGAAAAGCTATGTTGCTTAAAAATTTATCAAGAAATTTTTCTGATTTATCAAAATTTATAAACTCAATGATTTTAGGTGGTAGTGAGCTTAGTGAAGGAGAAGGAGTTAATCTTTTATCTATTCATGCAAGCAAAGGCTTAGAATTTAAAGAAGTTTATATCATAGATTTAATGGATGGAAGATTTCCCAATAGAAAGCTTATGAGTAAAGGTGGGAGCCTTGAAGAAGAGAGAAGATTATTTTATGTTGCTGTTACAAGAGCAAAAGATATTTTATATCTATCTTTTGCAAAATATGATAAATTAAAAAAGACAAGCTTCGTTGCTAGTCCTTTTTTAAGGGAAGCTGGAATGATAATAGAAGATAAAGAATAGTTATATTAATATCAAAATTTAAAATATTAATATTTTTTTAGGATGTATATGGAAAAGATTATTTTAATTATTACAATTTGCACAATAATAATGATTTCACCACTTGTTTCAAAACTTATAAAAGCACCAGTTGTTGTAGTTGAGATAATTTTAGGGTTGTTTTGTGGTTATATTGGACTTATTTATGATGATGAAACTTTAAAATTAGTTGCTAAATTTGGTTTTATATACCTTATGTTTTTAGCAGGTTTAGAGATAAATTTCAAACTTGTAAAGATAATAAAAGCAACCATGGCTTTAAATGTAATACTATATTTTGTTCTTTTATACTCTATTGCAGGAGCTGTTTGTTGGTTTTTTAATTTAGGTTTAACATATTTTGTAGCGCTTCCTATCTTTTCATTAGGAATGTTAATGATGCTAATAAAAGAGTATGGAAAAGAAGAACCGTGGTTAAATTTAGCTCTTTCTATTGGAGTTGTTGGAGAGATAGTAAGTATTTTAGCACTTACACTTTTTACTAGTTGGACTGAGAATAGTGGTTTAAGTAGTGGATTTTTTATATCAATTTTAACAATTATTAGTGTAATAATTGGTACGATTTTACTTCTTAGATTCTCTTATATGCTTTTTTGGTGGTTTCCTGAAGTTAAAAAATATTTAATTCCAGATAATATAGATGATAAACACAATCAGGACATAAGATTTTCAATATCTTTACTGCTAATTTTAGTATCAATTATGCTTATTTTAAAAATAGATGTTGTTTTAGGAGCATTTACAGCTGGTCTTTTCTTTAAAATGTTTTTTATGCAAAGAGAAGAGTTATTACATAAAATAGAGTCTTTTGGATTTGGTTTTTTTGCACCTATTTTCTTTATCTACACAGGTTCAACAGTAAAGTTAGATATGGTAACTTTGGAAATTTTAAAACATGCTATATTTATTATGGGAACTATAATATCTATAAGATTAATTAGTTCATATTTAGTTTTTTTAAACTATCTAAAACCAAAACAAACAACACTTTTTGCATTAAGTGATTCAATGCCACTTACTTTCATGGTTGCAATTGCTATGATTTCATACAATTATGGATTAATAACTCAAGAAGAGTATTTCTCTTTTATTATTGCAAGTATGTTAGATGGCTTGATTTTAATGATAGTAATTAGAAAATTATATAAGTTATTTAAATTAGATAATAAAACAATAGAAAATAAAACTTAAATAGTTTTATAAATAAAACAAATTTAAAATATAATATATTTTTATTGATGCTATGTATATGCTATTTTTTCGTATTTTTAAAAATTATTATATAAGAAAAATTAATATTTTAAGTTTCATTTCAACTTATAAAACCTATAATTAAAATTCAGAATTATTTGAAATAATATTAAATTTTATTAGGAGGTTAGCTTGAAAAATAGTGAAGTTTTAGAAATAGAAAAAAGCTCTTTATCTTTAGAAACTACAAGTAGAAGAGATTTTTTTAAAAAAACTGCTATCAATTTAGCTGGAGCAATAAGTGCTGCAACTGTTTTATCACCTATGTCTTTAAAAGCTGATGATAAAGCAATAATCAAAGAAGCCCCATGGGGACAAAAGCTAGGTGATCCTGTAGATAAAAATCTATATGGTATTCCTTCACCTTATGAGCATAACAATATTAGAAGAACTCACAACCTTCTATCTTCAGGTGATGCTTATGCTTCTATATCTTTGTGCCCAATTCATGAAAGTGAAGGAATAATTACTCCAAATGGACTATTTTTTACAAGAAACCATGGAGGAACTGCACATATTGATCCAAATGAATTTAGATTAATGATTCATGGTAAAGTAAAAAGAGAAGTTGTTTTAACTTTAGAAGATTTAAAAAGATACCCAAGTGAAACTAGAACTTATTTTATTGAATGTCCTGCAAATGGAAGCCCTGAATGGAGAGGTCCACAATTTAATAGTTTACAATTTATAAAAGGTATGATGAGTTCAGCTCAATGGACTGGAGTTATGCTAAAAACTATACTTGATGATATTGGTTTAGAAAAAGATGCCGTTTGGATGTTGGCTGTTGGAAGTGATAATGCCTCAAATCCTAGAACTATTCCTGTTGAAAAAGCACTTGATGATGTTATGGTTGTGTGGGCTCAAAATGGTGAAGCATTAAGACCTGAACAAGGATACCCAGTAAGACTTGTTGTTCCAGGTTGGGAAGGAAATTTAAATACTAAATGGTTAAACAGACTTGAATTTAGTGATAAACCTTGGCACGCAAAAGAAGAGACTTCAAAATATACAATGCTTCAAAAAGATGGAAGATCAGTAAGATTTTTCTGGGTAAATGAAGTAAACTCTGTAATTACAAAACCTTGTCCTGAAAAACCTTGGACTCATCTAAAAGCTGGTGATATGGTAGAAATTGAAGGTCTTGCTTGGAGTGGTCATGGAACGATTAAAGGTGTTGATATATCTTTTGATGGTGGAAACAATTGGGTTGAAGCGAAACTAAAAGGTTTGGTTTTACCAAAATCATGGACTAGATTTAGTTATATTTATAAATGGGATGGGAAACCACTATTTTTATCAAGTCGTGCTTACGATGACTTTGGAAATATTCAACCAACTATTGATG
>JAGOHQ010000168.1 GCA_017996075.1 Aliarcobacter sp. | reverse complement strand
TATTGGAAATGAAGACAAAATTGTTGCTATTGTAACTACAAATTCTATAGAAAATATGGGTTTAAAAGTTGGAGCAAGTGTTGATGTTATTATAAAAGCATCTGATATTATGATTGGAAAATAAGGAAAGAATTATGAAAAAAATTGTTTTGGCACTTACATTTTTATGTTCAAGTATGTTTGCAGATAAGATAACTATTTTTGCAGCTAGTGATTTAAAATTTGCTTTAGATGATATAAAAAAAGAGTTTTTAAAAGAGAATAAAAATGATGAAATCGAGATGATTTATGGAAGTTCTGGAAAAGGTATGCATCAAATAGAAAATGGTGCCCCTTTTGATATATTTTTTAGTGCAAATATGGATTTTGTTGAGAAACTTTATAAACAAGGTGATGTAAGTTCTAAACCAAAAATGTACGCTTTAGGAAGAGTTGTAATTTGGAGTAATCATAAAAATTTTAATTCATCAAAAGGTTTTGAAAATTTAAAAGAGCCTTGGGTTAAAAAAATTGCAATCGCAAATCCAACACATGCTCCTTATGGTGAAAAAGCAAAACAGGCTATGGAATCTTTAAATATTTATGATACTTTAAAATCGAAATTTGTTTTAGGAGAAAATATATCTCAAACAGTTGCTTTTATTGAAAGTGGTGGTGCTGATATTGGAGTTATTGCTCTATCTTTAGCTCTTGCTCCTAATATTGCAAATGGTGAATTTAATTCTTATTACTTAATAGATAATAAACTACATAAGCCTTTGGAACAAGGCTATGGTATTACAAAAATTGGTTCAAAAAAAGAGTTAAGTCAAAAGTTTTATGATTTTATGGAAACATCAAATGCTAATGAAATTATGAAAAAATACGGATTTGTAAAATGAATAAATTAACAGGATTTATAAAAGAGATAAAAAGCTGTGATGATATAGTACAAATTTCTATAGATGTCAAAGGTAAAACATTTACCTCTTTAATCCTATCATCAAATGAAACTTATAAATTAGGTGAAAAAATAAATATTTTATTTAAAGAGACAGAAGTTATGATAGCTACTGTTTTTTCAAAAGTAAGTGCTAGAAATGCCTTTATTTGTAAAATTACTGATATTAAAAATGGCGAAATTTTATCTTCAATCTCTTTTGATTTTTATGAAGATAAAATAGTTTCAATAATCACAAAAAATGCTTTGCTAGACTTAAATTGTAAAGAAGATGAAGAGTTTATGTGGTTTGTAAAATCAAATGAAATAACTATTCAAAAGGCTTAAAATGGAAGATTCATTTTTTCAAACTATGAAATTAACCTTTGAATTAGCAGGAGTTACAACTTTAATTCTTTTATTTATAGGTATCCCTTTGGGCTATTTTTTATCACAAACAAAATCAAAATTAAAGCCAGTTATTGAAACTTTAGTTTCAATGCCTTTGGTTTTGCCACCTTCTGTTTTGGGTTTTTATCTGCTTTTAGCATTTAGTCCAAAAAATAGTTTTGGTTCTTGGCTTGAAGAGACTTTTGATTTAAGGCTTGTTTTTAGTTTTGAAGGATTAATTATTGCTTCTGTTATTTTTAGTTTACCTTTTATGGTTCATCCTATTCAAAGTGGTTTTTCAAGTCTAAGTAAATCTTTAAAAGAGGCATCTTTTGTTTTAGGAAAAAGTAGATTAGAAACTTTATTATATGTTTTATTACCAAATATAAAACCATCTTTACTTACAGGAATAGTTATAAGTTTTGCACATACAGTTGGTGAATTTGGGGTTGTTTTGATGATTGGTGGAAATATCGCAGGTGAAACAAAACTTGCAAGTATTGCAATATATGATGAAGTTGAAGCTTTAAATTATGATTTAGCAAATCAATATGCTTTTACTTTGTTTATTATCTCTTTTGTTATTTTACTTTTCGTTTATATGATAAATAAAAAAATGTTAAAAAGTGAGTTTATAAAATGATAGAGATAGATATTATAAAACCTCTTTATACAGCCGATGGAATAATAAATTTAAAAGTAAACAAAAAGATAAACAAAGGTGATTTTTTAACACTTTTTGGAAAGAGTGGAAGCGGAAAAACTACACTTTTGAGAATTTTAGCAGGATTAGAAACTCCAAAGAGTGGAAAAATAGTTGTAGATAAAGAGATTTGGTTTGATAGTTCAAAAAAAATAAATCTTGCACCTCAAAAAAGAGATGTTGGTTTTGTATTTCAAGATTATGCACTTTTCCCAAATATGAGTGTTAAAAAAAATCTAGAATTTGCATTAAAAAACAAAAATGAAATAAAAAAAGTTGATGAAATTTTAGAGATTATGGAGATAAAAAATCTTTCAAATATGAAACCAGAACTCTTAAGTGGAGGTCAAAAACAAAGAGTTGCACTTGCAAGAACTCTTATGACAAATCCAAAAATATTACTTCTTGATGAACCACTTTCTGCTTTAGATACAACTATGAGATTAAAACTTCAAGATGAACTATCTTTAATTCATCAAAAATTTAATATAACTTCTATTTTGGTAAGCCATGATATAAGTGAAGTTTTCAAATTATCAAATAGAGTTTTTAAAATTAATTTAGGGGAAATAGAAGAAGATGGAACACCAAATGAACTATTTTCAAACCAAAAGATAAGTAGTAAATTTAAAATTGTTGGAGAAATTTTAAGTATTAAAAAAAGTGATATTTTATATATTATAGAGATTTTATCAAATAATGAAGTAGTTAAAGCAACAGCAGTAGAAGATGAAATTAAAGATTTAAAAATAGGAGATAAAATACTTTTATCAAGTAAAGCGTTTAATCCTATTGTAAATAAAATTTAAAAAAAGAGAAAATAATGGCATTAATAAAAACAAATTTAGATAAATTGAACTTTTCAAAACTATATAAAATACAGATGAAGAACTCTACTTTTAAAAGTAAAAGTAGTAGTGATTGGGATAAAAAGGCTTTGCATTTTAGTCAAAATGTTTTAAATAGTCCATATACAAAAGAGTTTACAAAAAGAGTTGATGTAAGCGATTGTGAAACTTTGCTTGATGTTGGAAGTGGACCTGCGACTATTAGTTTAGCTCTTGCCAAAAAACTAAAAAATATTTATGCTCTTGATTACTCACCTACTATGCTTGAACTTGCAAAACAAAATGCAAAAGAGCAAAATATAGAAAATCTTATTACAATTGACAAATCTTGG
>JAGOHQ010000167.1 GCA_017996075.1 Aliarcobacter sp. | reverse complement strand
GGGTACAAACCTACAAATGGGTTTTTTTCCCTATGCGATTTAAAAATAGCTTAAATTAAGTTTCATTTAAATCGCATGTCGCATTTTGTACCTTTATGTAAATCTCTTAGATTTTAGACAGTATTTTATCGTTTTGAATAAAGTATCTTAGTGCTGTGAGTGAAATTGGTTTTTCAAGGAAAGAATTAACAATCTTTAGAATATTAGTTTGTGCGAGTTTGAGTTCAAGATATTTTTTAATTTCATCTTTAAATGGGTCCAAAACTCTTGTTTTATTTTTTGCACCTTTTGGTCTTCCTAAACATTGTCCAGATGCTCTTGCTGCTACTAAGCCTTGTTTGGTTCGCTCACTGATAATCTCCCTTTCGGTTTGTGCAAAATATCCATAAATTGCTAAAAGAAGTTTTGATAATGATTCATTCTGGTTTGTTGAAAGTTCTGGTTGATTTGTAAAAATAAGTTTTATACCTGCGGTATTAAACTTTTCAATCAAATTTAAAATCTCAATCATATTTCTACCAAGACGAGAGAGTTCAGTACAAATAAGAGTATCATCTTTTTTCATTTTCATAAACAATTCATCAATCAATCTAGCTTTTTGATCTCTTTTTGATGAAATCTCAATTTCAATAAATTCATCAACTAAAATTTTATGTGATTGTGCAAATTCTAGGATTTTATGTTTTTGATTTGCTGTTGATTGTTGCTCTGTGCTGACTCGAATATATCCGATTATCATGAAAAATCCTTTTTACTATAAATATGTATATTTTTAATTATTATATTAATAAATAAACTAAAATACAATGACTATAATATATTATAATTTAATATATTATATCGTTCATTAAATTAATAAAAAAGAGGTACTTATGTCACTTATTCAGATACTCAACTATTCTCAAAAGAAAGAATTCGAAACTCCACCACTACTTGAGTATGAAATTCGTCAAGAGATTTTTTCAGTATCACCAATAATCAAACAACAAATCGAATCGATTGAGATTAATTCAAATAAAGTACGATTTATTGCTATGTATGGATATTTCAAAGTGACTCAAACATTTTATAATCCAAATTTATTTCATCTTGATGATCTCAATTACATTTGTAAAAGATACCACATAAATTTTGATCCAAATCACATATTCTCAAAAAACACAATGGCACTTTATAAAAAGATAATTCGATATCAACTTGGATATAAACCTGTTGATAGTACCCTTAAAGATTTACTTTTAAAAACAGCAATCAATCTTATTACACAAATACCATCACCAAAAGCACTTTTTTATACATTGATAGAATTAGCAATTGAACATCGCTATGAAGTACCATCATATACACTTTTGTCAAAAATTATTACAGATGCAATGAATAAACAAAGGGGAGATATCTTTGGTAAACTCAAATTATTTTCCCATAATGAGGAATTGCAAGCTTTACAAAGAGTGTTGGAAGTTGATGAAACACTTCCAGGAAGATACATACTTTCAAAATTTAAAAAATTATCTCACTCTTTGAAACCTTCAAAAATAAAAGAGGAGGTAAAACTATTTGAAACTATCAAAAACTATCATAACTCCATCTTAGATATTACACAAAAAATTGGACTTGAAGAGAATACTGCTAAACATTATGCTCAATGGGTTGAAAAAAGTGATATGCATCAAATATTACGAAAAGAGAAACATAAACAACAATTTGATCTCATCTGTTTTATGGTCCATCACACAAAGGTGCGAAATGACCAATTGTGTGATATTTTACTTCAATCAGTTCAAAGTGCAAAACTTTCAGCAATGCGTGAACACCAAAATACATATTTCTTAGAAAGAGCATCTCGATCCAAAGCATCATTAGAGATCACTAGTTTACTCAAAGATAATTTTATCCCCAAACTCTATTCAATTCAAAACACATTAAAATTAAAAATTTCATCAGATAAAAAACTAGAACTTATTAGCAAAGAGATTGAAACAATGCTTGCAGCTAAAGAGGAGAAAAAAACTTTTTTAGATTCACACGAAGAGCTAGAAGATCATATCGGTTACCATGCGATCCTAGAGAAACGCTCAAGAAAACTTCAAAATAGAGTTGCTCAAATTGTAAAAGTATTAGAGTTTGATGAAAATGAATCAGATAAATCACTTTTAAAAGCAATCACTCATTTTAAAAATACAAATGGAGTAGCAACAGCCCAATTACCAATTGAATTTTTAAATGATATAGAGAAAAATGGATTACTTCAAAATAATGTAGATGAGCCATTTCGAATATCTCTTTACAAAGTATTTTTATTTATAGCCATTGCTGATGGGATAAAATCTGGAGCACTTAACCTCAAATATTCATACAGATATCGTGCTTTTAATGCTTATTTACTCGATGCAAAACTATATGAAGCCAACAAAGAAGAGTATCTGAAACACTATAATATAGAGTTTTTACAAGATTCTAATAAATTAATGCAAGATCAACAAGCGGACCTCGGAAATGCTTATAAAACTACCAACGAGAATATTATAAATGGAATCAACATATATTTCCATAGTCGTCCAGATGGCTCATTTGTGGTTCACACACCAAAAGTTGAAAAGCTTGAGGATGAAGATACTATTGGTCCATATTTACCAAAAGAGAAGTTTATACCACTTATTGATGTGCTTCGTCATATAGATCAATTAGTATCATTTAATAAAAAATTCTTGCATCATAGTAAGAATCTTCATCATCGTTTACCAAAACACAATGCTTTATATGCTGCAATTATTGGGTATGGCTGCAATATCAGTATTCCAAAAATGGGAAAAATCTCTAAAGGGATAACTGTTCATGATATTGATCATATTAAAACTTGGTATCTCTCTGCTGATATGTTGCAAGAAGCTAATGATATGGTTTTACTCTTTACTCAAAATTTAGAGGTTCCAAAATTATTTCATGCTAATAGCCAAATAAATCATACTGCAAGCGATGGACAAAAATTCAATCTTAGTGTTGATTCACTCAATTCTGGGTATTCATTTAAATACTTTGGACTTGGAAGAGGAGTAAGTAGATATAGTTTTGTAGATGAAGCTCATAGAATTACATATACAACAGTAATCAATGCAAATGAAAGGGAAGCAGCTTATGTTATAGATGGATTGATGCACAATGATGTTATAAAAAGTGATATCCATTCTACTGATACATT
>JAGOHQ010000166.1 GCA_017996075.1 Aliarcobacter sp. | reverse complement strand
TATTTCTTTCATCTACACCATATTTTAAAAGTGCATCTTTTTGTAAAGATAAATTTTGATCATCTGTTGAAACTCTAATATAACCTACATGCATACGAAAAACCTCTCTTATATAGTTTTCGTATTGTATCACAATCCGATAGTATTTATCGTATAAAAAATAGCTATTTTTTTCAATGTTTTTGAGAATTAAAAGAAAGTGTCGGAAAACAAGTGTTAAAAAATAATTTTCTAGATTTTAAAATACATACTATTTTTGCAACTAAGTTGCATTAAAGTTGATTGTCATTATTATTCTAATTCTTATTTGCAACTAAGTTGCAAATAAAATTAACAATTAGGAACAGATATGAAAATACGATTAGTTCTATTGGCTTACTCAATCATTTTTATAACTACTCATTCAAATGCAGAAGCGACAAAGCTTGAAGAGATAAAAATTTTTGAAGAAACTAATAAATCTACTGGTTATACAAATCAATTTCAACAAGAAAGTTTAACAGGCTCAAGACTTGGATTAAATATCAAAGAAATACCTGCAAGTATTGAACTAATAAACTCAAAAACTATGGAAGAAAGAGGAGATACAACAATATCTCAAGCTATAACAAAAGCTACAGGGATAATTGGTGGAGAATCGGGCCATGGTATAGGTGGAAAATTCATAGCAAGAGGGTTTGCTGGGAATAGATTCCCTGGTATTACTTTTTTAAGTGATGGTTTAAAATTAGGTGGATCTCCAATATCTGTCAGAAATATAGAAGTTGCAAACTTAGATAGGATAGAAGTTTTAAGAGGTGCTTCATCTGTTTTAAATGGTGAAGGAAGTATTGGAGCTACTATAAATTTAATTACTAAAAAACCAAATTTTACTAAAGAAGAAACTGAACTTGATTTTAGATTGGGAAGTTATGATAGCTATAGAGCATATTTTGGTACAAATGGTGTTGCAATAAAAGATATATTAGCTTATAGAATAGATGTAGTTACAAGGGAAATTGGTTCAAATTTTGATGGAGAAAAAAGAGAAGTTGATTCTTTAAATACTTCATTCTTATACAAAATTAATGATAATTTAATTACTACATTATCTATTGAAAAATCTAAAGATGATAATGAATATATTTATGTAGGAACACCATTAGTTAATAATAAACTTGATAAAAGTGTAAGAAAACAAAATTATAATATTTTTAGTGATGGTGTAGATAAAGGTGATAACTTACTAATTAAGCAAGGTACTGAATGGTTCTATGACAATATAGAAATAAAAAATCAATTCTATTATCAAAATTCTGAATCAGAGGCTAGACGACCGTTTACAACAAATCAAGTTCCTAATGAATCCAAAGTTAAAATAAGCGGTTCAGATATGTGGTCAAAACAAGATTTAATCGGTGATAGATTAGATTTTATACACAAAGGAGATATTTTTGGTCTAGAAAATAGATTCTTAGTTGGTACTGATATAAGTAAAATGAACTTAAAAAGAGATATTTCACCTAGTAGTACTTTACCAAACCCTGCAATTAATATGTATAATCCAAATAAAGAGATATTTGGAAATAGATTTAGATATCGAGAAAAAGAAGTTGATTTAGACATCAATCAATACTCATTTTACGTAGAAGATCAACTAAATATAACTGACAATCTTAAACTTATCGGTGGAATACGTTATGATATACACGATTTAGAATGGAATTATCTTAAAGGTTACTATGCAACAAATAGTTCAAAAAGTAAAAAACATAAAGATTTATCATATAGAGCAGGTTTGGTATTTGATTTAACTGATACTACAACTCTTTATACTTCATATACTACTTCAATTGAACCGGGTGCTTCTTTAATTGGGCTAAGAAATAACCAAACAGATTTAGATTTAACAAAAGCTGAACAATATGAAGTTGGATTAAAACAATCTTTATTAGATGATAAAGCAGAATTTACAATAAGTGCCTATGAAATCAATAAAAAAAATATGTTTGTAAATGATCCAAACAATGTAGGAAATATTCTAAACTCAGGAGAACAAAAATCAAAAGGTTTAGAACTTAGTTTTGGTATTCAACCAATTGAACAAATTTCTATAGATGCAAATTTTGCATATACTGATGCTAAATTTGAAGGTTCATACAATTATGGAAAAACTCCAAATTCTGTTCCAGAGTACATAGGAAATTTAGGAGTTAGATATATGCCTATATCAAATTTTGGTATTGGAACTTGGCTTAGATATGTAGATTCTTTTTATATAAATGATACAAACACATTAAAATTACCAAGCTATACAACAGTTGATTTAACTTTAGACTATACATATAACAAAAAAACAACATTCTCATTCTTACTTAAAAACTTAACAGATGAACTATATGCAACAACAGCAAAAAATGATACAGGTGGTGTTTATCTAGGTGAAGCTAGAAGTTTTGAATTTGGTGTAAATTATAAATTTTAAAAATAAGGATAAAAGATGATAAAAAAAATAGGTTTTGTAGTATTATTTACTACTATTTCAACGGTACAAAGTTTTGCTCATGATGTATGGGTCGATGGTTATAATAGTTCAATGTTTAAAGGATTTATAAAATATGAGCATGTTTTCTTTGTTCCTCAGAAAATAGAAAATGATAGAATTCATCTTTTTGAATCACTTGTGATTATTGATAAAGATTTTAAAAGTACAATGTTAAAAAATGGTGTTGAAAATGGTCAATATAATTTAGATAAATCTCTAGATGATGGAACTTATATTTTAAAAAGTAGTTACAAACCTACATATTCAACAAAAAATGAAAACAATAAATGGATTACAGGAAAAAGTAAAAAAGATATTTCAAATGCGCAATATTGCAAACAAATATCAAGATTTGCAAAAAGTATTATAAATATAGGAGATGATAAAAATGATTTTGTTACTAAACCAATAGGACAAAATCTTGAAATTGTACCTTTAGAAAATCCTTCAAATTTTAAAACTGGAGTTTCATTTAAAGTTAAAGTCTTATTAGATGGTAAACCTGCCCAAGAAGTGGCTTTAAAAGGTACTTTTGAAAGCTTTAAAAAAGAAGAATTTGCATTTTCTGGTACTACTGATTCAAAAGGAGAAATTGAGATTTTACCTTTAAGAGGTGGAAAATGGATTTTATTAACTAAAGTTGTTAAACCTTATGAAGGTAAAGATTGTGATGAAATATCAT
>JAGOHQ010000165.1 GCA_017996075.1 Aliarcobacter sp. | reverse complement strand
ACTTTTTCTACTCTTTGTTTTGAAATTTTAGATATATGTAAAAGACCTTCTCCACCTTTTGCAAGAAGAATAAACGCACCAAAATCAACTATTCTTTCAACTTTTCCAGAAACAATTTCATCTACACCGTAAAGTTTTTCAAAGTCAATTTTTGCTGGTGCTTTATATGAAGTTGAGTTATTTACTAAATCTTTTATAAAATCACTCGCTTCTGATATTTTAGAAGAGTTTTCTCCACTTACTTTTACAATTCCATTATCTCTATCTAAATCTATATTTACAGAGTATTTTTCAATAATCTCTTTAATTGTAGCTCCACCTTTTCCAATAATAACCATCATTTTAGAACTATCAACTTCGAACTCTTCAATTTTTGGTAAAGCAGGACTTGAAACTATATTTGTACTTGCTTCTTCCATAATATTTAAAATATGTAATCTACCTTCTTGAGCTTGCAAAAGAGCTTCTTTAAGAACATTTAACTCAATTCCGCCAAGTTTTATATCCATTTGTAAAGCTGTAATACCTTTTGAAGTTCCAGCAACTTTAAAATCCATATCTCCATCGTGATCTTCAAGTCCCATAATATCAGTTAAAACAGAGTATTTATCACCTTCAACAACCATTCCCATAGCAACACCTGCTACAAGATCTGAAACTGGAATATTTGCAGCTTTAAGTGCTAATGAACCACCACAAACAGTCGCCATAGAAGAAGAACCATTTGATTCTAAAATTTCTGAAACTATTCTAAAAGTATCTTTAAAGTTTTTATTTATTGTAGATTCTAGTGCTTTTTTTGCTAAGTTTCCATGACCTAGTTCTCTTCTTCCAACATTAAAAATTGGTTTTGCTTCACCAACACTAAATCCCGGAAAATTATAATGAACCATAAGATTTTCCATAGATGTTGATTTATCTGTTAAAACTTCATACATTTGTCCATCTTTTGCTCCAGCAATAGTTCCTACAACCAATGCTTGCGTTTCACCTCTAGTAAAAAGACAAGAAGAGTGTGCTGATGGTAAAATGTTTGTTTCAATACTTATTGGTCTTACATCCTTAAGACCTCTTCCATCTGCTCTTATTTTTTCATTTACTATCATAGCTCGAACTAATTCTCTTTTTACAATATTAACTGCTTCAAAAATTGTTTTAAATTCAATTTCATTTATAGCACAATGATCATTTTTTGCTATACTTTTTGCTAACTCTTTTAACTCAACAGCTCTTTCACTTTTTGCTAGTTTTTTGATAGCATCTTTTATATCATTTGAGAAATTATCTCTTATATAATCAATTACTTCTTTTGCTATTGTAAACTCAACTAATTCTACATTAGCCTTTACTTTACAAGCTTTCTCAAAATTTGTCTCATAAGCTATATTTGCTTTTTTTAAGGCTTCTTGTGCAAAAGCTATCGCTTCTATTAAAGTTTGTTCTTCCATCTCATTTGTAGAGTGGTTTGAATCATTTAAAGATGAAATAGTTTTCATCTCAATCATAAGCAATTCATCTTTTGAACCAGCTATATATAAATCTAAAGTAGAATTTTCTAAATCATCTTTTGTTGGATTTATTACAAGTTTATTATCAATTTTTCCAACTCTTACACCACAAACAGATTTTTTAATAGGTAAATTTGAAGTATAAAGTGCCGCATTTGCTGCATTTAATGCTAATGTTTGTAAATCTACATTTTTATCAGCACTTACAACCATTACAGTTATTGTTGTTGGATACACAAAACCTTTTGGAAAAAGTGGTCTTAAACTTCTATCTATTACTCTTGAAGTTAGAGTTTCAAAATCACTTGGTTTTCCCTCTCTTTTGATAAATCCACCAGGAAGTTTTGCAGAAGCATATGTTTTTTCAATATATTGAACAGTAAGAGGAGTAAAATCTTCACTTACAGGATTATCAAACTCACTAGCAACCGCAGCTATTACAACTGCATTACCCATTTGTGCCAATACTGCACCATTTGCTTGTTTAGCAATTTTATTAAACTCAAAAATCTCTTTTTGTTGATTTAGCTCTAATTCGCATTTTATTATCATTCTTTTTCTTTTCCTTCATTTTTAATTCTATTTATATCTTCATAAGTTAGCTCTTCTAAGGTTTCATAATAATACTCTGCCTCAATAAAATGATCAAGACTTTTTATATAGTATAAATCATCTGTAATACTGTCGATTGCTTTTATGCTAGCAGTAGATAGTATTGGAGTTGCTACACTTATAGATTTTACTTTTTGATTTATAATAGTTTTTATACAAGCCATCATAACTAAACCAACATTTATATCTTCATCTACAATTAAAACATTTTTAAAAGCTAGATTTTGAAATTTCTCACCATTTCTAAATCTATAAGCCACTGGTTTTATTTTCTCTTTATATATCTCTTTTGACATAGTATAAATTGAATCAAGATTTATATCAAAAGCTTTAACCAACTCTTCATGTATTAAAACTTCTTCTAGTTCCGTTACAACTGCTATTTCACACTCATCATTTTGTGGTGCATAAATTTTTTCATTAAACATAATATCAAACTCTGCATCTAAACTATCTGCTACTATTTTTGCAATTTCAAAACCACCATATGAACAAGCAATTACCGTCCACTCTTCAAGCTTCATGCTATCTATTGGTAATATTTCCAGTAGTTTATAAGCTGCTTCTTCTCTATTTTTGAAATATATTTTATCTTTACTCATTATTACTTATCGCTATCTTTAACTATAGATTTTTGTCTTATTCCACCAATTGGTTTTAGCATTAAAACGGCATATACAATAGTTTGTTCATGACTATCATAACTTCTTGTACTTTCAACATATCTGCTTCTAGGAGTTATCTCTTTTTCAAGTAATAAATCTAAATTCCAACAACTATCATCTATATTCAACCCTATTCCTTGTCTATTTCTTGTCTTTTCTTGTAAATCATAGTTTTCGTAATATTTTATAGAGTAATCTTTAGCCAGTTTATAAGAAGTTGATAATCTATATGATTCTAAATCATCTCTTGTATTAAACTCATTATTCGTTTTTTTAGTATAATAATAACCCGCACTAAAAGTTAAATTTTCATAACTTAATGAGTTATCAAAACTTCCTTCAACAACTTTGTTATCATCCATATTATAAACAACTTTTCCAGATAATGAACCATAATCATGATTTATCTTTACATAGTTATCTAAATCTTG
>JAGOHQ010000015.1 GCA_017996075.1 Aliarcobacter sp. | reverse complement strand
CATATTTATTTAGTTTCTATCTTTTCCGCAGTAAAAAGCTTTTGTATTTTAAGTTGAAATAATCAACTTTTCATTGATTTTAAATAGGTTTATACTGTTTTAATATTTATAACTTCAATGCTCTATACAATGATTTTTTATATTCCTTATATGAAATTTTCTAATAAATATTGTATTAATCTTTAACTTTGTTCAAAGTATTTTATAGTAATTGGTCAAAAAATCTAAAATGTTTTCAGATTTATAGCGCTAACTCAAAGTTTATTCCACTAACCACTCCAACGCCTCATCCTTATCATAAAACAGCTTTACATTTTTTTGACCCGAAAAAAATATATACCCTTTAAACAAGGCTTCTTTTACACCTGTAATTCCAAGTGTTGCTGTTTTTTCTATTTTATTTTTCAAAACTTCTTCACTAATTTTTTTTAAAGCATCCATGTATTCGTTAGAACCAAAAGATTTTTCATAATTAGCCATAACCAAGACTTTTCCTTCTTGACCCATTAATATTTCCGCTTCTTTATATAGAATACCAATCATTTCTTCGGATGTTTTACACCCTTCATAATTTGAGAATAACACTTTCCTGCCATTATGCTCAATCCATGTTACTTCCATAGCGCACCTCTTAAATCTATGTATTTTTTCAATACATTTTATCCTAATTTGGCATGTAAGTCAATGAGCATTGTAACAATATCAAAAAAATAAAAAAATCCAGTCAAACTGGATAGTGTTTTAAAATGGCGGGAGCGACGAGGATCGAACTCGCGACCTCCTGCGTGACAGGCAGGCGCTCTAACCAAACTGAGCTACGCCCCCATTTTATGGTGGTCCCAACAGGACTTGAACCTGTGACCCCCTGCTTGTAAGGCAGGTGCTCTCCCAACTGAGCTATAGGACCATGTGGTGCCTTGAGGCGGAATCGAACCACCGACACGAAGATTTTCAGTCTTCTGCTCTACCGACTGAGCTATCAAGGCAAGTGGCGGAAGAACTGGGACTCGAACCCAGACATCTTGCGATTTTGCCGGTTTTCAAGACCGGTTCCTTAGCCATTCGGGCATCCTTCCGCACATTAACATTATTAAATTATTTGGTAGGGCGTAGGGGAATCGAACCCCTGTTGCCAGGATGAAAACCTGGAGTCCTAACCATTAAACGAACGCCCCAAAAGTGGTGGATCTAGTTGGAGTCGAACCAACGACCTACCGGTTATGAGCCGGTTGCTCTAACCAAACTGAGCTATAGATCCAGCAATGGTGTGCCCGAAGGGATTCGAACCCCTGACCTACGCCTTAGAAGGGCGTTGCTCTATCCAGCTGAGCTACGAGCACATCTATTATAAAATTTTTATTAATAAAATGGTGCGTTATACAGGAGTCGAACCTGTGACAACACGATTAAAAGTCGTGTGCTCTACCATCTGAGCTAATAACGCATGGAGCGGGAGACGAGGGTCGAACTCGCGACATTCAGCTTGGAAGGCTGACGCTCTACCAACTGAGCTACTCCCGCAATTTTTGGTGGCGGGGGAAGGATTCGAACCAACGACCTTCGGGTTATGAGCCCGACGAGCTACCAGACTGCTCTACCCCGCGATATGTATTTTGTTTTAAAGTGGTGCCTGGGGCGGGAATCGAACCCGCACGATCAAAGAGATCACAGGATTTTAAGTCCTGTGCGTCTACCTATTCCGCCACCCAGGCATACGTAAATTATTTTGGCGACCGAATGTAATGGTATCACGATTTTTTTTTTATGTCAACATTTTTTTAGATTTATGCTATAAATTATTTGAGGGGTGAACTTATGAAAAATTTAACCGTAGAGTTTATAAAAAACAATTGGTCTTATAAAAATAATATACTAAATTTTGATGATTTTTTTAAAGCTAGCATACTAATTCCTTTATGTGAAATTGATGGAAATCTATATATAATTTTTGAAAAAAGAGCCACAAATATCAAACAAGGAGATGAAATCTGTTTTCCAGGTGGAAAATATGAAAAAACTGACTCCAATTTTTCTTATACCGCTCTTCGCGAGACATCTGAAGAACTCGGTATAGGTATTGATAGAATTAGCATAATACATGAATTAGATACTCTTATTTCTCCTTTTAATTCAATAATTTATAGTTTTTTAGGATTTATTGAGGCTTCAAGTTTTAATGATTTTAATATTAATCTTGATGAAGTTCAAAAATTATTATTTATTCCATTGGATTGGTTTTTAAATCAAAATCCTGAGATTTACAAAATCTATCACGAAAGTCACCCACATACTTTTGATAGCAATGGTAATAAAATCAATACTTTCCCTGCCAAATCCTTTGGTTTACCAGATAAATACCACACTTCATGGTCCAATGGATTCAGAGATATTTTTCTTTACAAATATGAAAATGAAATTATTTGGGGATTTACTGCTGCAATATTAAAAGATTTTATTGATAAATATAATAAACTATAAGTTTAAATACCTTTAATATCAAAGGAAATCTCTATTTTTTGTTTATCTAAAACTAACTGTCTTAATCTAACTCCGCTCATTTGAAACATTTTTTTAGAAGATATATTTGAGTCAGTTCCTTGGTATTTGTCAGATAAATATACAACTTCCTTGATTCCACTTTGAATTATAGCTTTTGCACACTCGTTACATGGAAATAAAGCTACATAGATAGCACAATCTTGCAAATCTTTTATGCTGTTTAATATTGCATTTAACTCAGCATGACAAACATAGGGATACTTAGTTTCTAAAAAATTCCCTTCTCTGTTCCAGGGAAGGGAATCGTCGTCGCAGCCTATAGGAAATCCATTATATCCTAAGCCAACAACTTTTTTATGTTTATTAACTATGCAAGCCCCTACCTGAGTACTTGGATCTTTACTTCTTTTGGCTGAAAGGAGTGCTATACCCATAAAATACTCATCCCAAGTTAAGTAATCTTCTCGTTTTTTCATAAAATCCTCCTAATTTATATTTTCCCACCAAAATGAAATATCTTCGGAAAAAAAATTTGTCATATATGCCTTAAAGTCTTCTGTGTAGTTATTGTTTTCAAACGCTTTTTCCCAAACTGAAGTTAATTTTTCAAAAATATCTAATGGAAAATTAAATAACTTTATTCCTTGAATCTTTTCACTTTCTCCATCAATAAGAACACTGTAAATTAAATTACTTTCTTTCATAATTTTTTTAGTATTTTCTTGATTTTTATAAAGTGTAGGGTTAAAAAGTATTTCATGTAGTAAGTTACTTTCTCCAAATCGTAGCAGTATATATGCTTTGTCTGTGTTAAATAAAACTTTAAATGTAATATCTCCTTCTCGAAATTTATTTATATCGTCACTGTTTAATTCATCAACTACTAACTTAATAAAATAAGGACCTTCAGGTAATAATTCCATTATCGCACCTTTTTCACCAATAGGATATGGATATTTTATTCCAATCTGTATATTTCCATCAGGAACAATTAATTTTTCAAAATTTTCGTTTATGTGTTTTATTATTTTATTTGAATTTTTCATATAAAACTCCTCAGGTTATTTTCGAAGAATATTTTTAAAATTAGTTTATCATAGAGTTTTTTTATGTGCAATCTACTTGAAGATTTTATTTTACCAATTTTTGAGATTTTTTAAGTTAATTTTTAATCAAAAAAACCACCACTCTTGTTGTTGTTTTTTATTTAATACTATTTAAATACTATTATAGGCGTTCCTACAGCCCTTTAAAATCAAGGTCTCCAGCCGACAAAAAATACGCTTAATACTAGCATTTTCATACGCTTAATACTAGCATTTTCATACGCTTAATACTAGCATCTCAATACGCTTAATACTAGCATCTCAATACGCTTAATACTAGCATCTCTAAAAAATATAAATATAAAAATATTAAAAAATAAATCTTATAAAAAAAACATAAAAACATAAAAGACATATTGATTTCATTAGAATATTTTATAAATAGTAATAAAGTAAGTAAAAAATCATTACTTGTATAATTTGTTTTTTAAAAAATTTATAAATTGATATTTAAACTTAATTAAATCAATAAAAAATTAAGAATAAAAAGTATTTAATATGTAAAATAGGAATGGTAATAATTGGATTAAAATAAAAAATACGCTTAATACTAGCAATTATTTTCAATAAAATCAATAGTTTAATGAGTTTTCAATAATAATTGTTTTTAAAATTTTAATATTGGAATAAAGAGTTTTAATTGATTTTATTGAGTTTTATAAGAAATCATACATTTTTTTAATTAAAATTATTTTAAAAGTAAATCACTTTAGTAGTGAAAAAAATAACTTTAATATTTTTTTTATAAAAAAAACAAAAAAATAAAAAATAAAAAAAATACCTGCTCAACGAGCATTTAATTTTATGTAAATCAATATTTTGTTTAATTAATAACTTTTATAAAAATATTAATTTTTAATTTTAATAAATTATAATTTTTTACAAAAAGTGATGTTAATATTTGATTTTATTATGTTTGTCTATAAAAAATAAAAATACGCTTAATACTAGCAAAATCCTTGCATTATTTTGGTACATGCGGTATAATCCTTGGGTTAATACGCTTAATACTAGCAATTTGAAATTGATAGTTGAACGGGTATTTTTTATGCGCCTTATTGGGAGGAAAATTTTTGAAGAAAATCGATGATTATCAAGAGGTAGAAGACCTCGAGAGGGATATAGAGATAATTGAAGAGTTTGTAGATATAAGCGATTCTTTAATTGAGTTAGAAAAAAATAGAGATTTAATTAGGTTGGAAATGAATATTGTTGAGTATCCTATTTTTTCTAAGAATAAGAATATAAAGCAAAATCAAGTAAGAAAGTATTATTTTAATTCTGAAAAAACGTCTTTTTTGGAAGTTAGACCTGCTTTTAATTCGTCGATACCCGGAGATTTTGAAGAGAGAATTTTTATATCATTAACTAAGATTATGAGAGATAGAGGGTATAGTCAGACTTTTTATACAAATATTTCTGAGATTTTGGATAATTTGAATGTACCAAGAACTACGAAAAACGGGCTTTATAAGAAGACAAAAGAAAGTATTGATAAGATGGCGAACTCTACGTATAGGTTTAAAAATCTTTTTTATTCAAATGAAGTTAGTCAAGTGGTCGATGACCTTATAAATACTAACATGTTTACATACAGAGTTATAACGATAAAAGAGGCTAACAACAATGAATCAGATTTTTTTATAGATAAAAGAGTGAGAGAGATTTATAAAATTACTTTTACAGATGAGTTTTATAAAAATATAATCGCAAAAGGTTATCTTGCCTTTGATGCAGAAGAACTTTTGAATATAAAAGATTCTATAACTAGGTCAATTTTTACGATGATAACTAAGTGGAGAAGGAACAGTTTAGAGTTGAAAAAGCCAGCTTATTTTATAGCTAGACGTATTCCTATAGCTTGGAAAAATGTTTCTAGAGCTATAAAAACTATTGAAAATTCTTGTATTTATTTGAAGGATAATGACTTTATTTCAGATTATAAAATTGAGAGAACAGGGAAAGTTGATACAACAGAATTTGTATTTTATTTTGATGAGCATCATAACATGATTAAACAGAAGAATTTTTATGATGAAAAATCAAGTTTTGATAGATATATAACTCATGAAGAACATGATGAGATTACTCAAAGTGGAGATTTATTAACAACATTAAATTCTGAAAAATATCAAAAAATTATGGAAATAGTTCCTGAAAAATTAAGAAAATTAACAACTTTTTCTAAAGAGATAAAAAAAGCTTTAGCTCAGTATGAGTATAGTTATGTGAGGTATACTTTGGAGTACACTTTGCAATATTCAAAGACTTCGTCACTTAAGTATTTTAAGGACGCCTTGAAGAATAACTGGGCTGAAGAATATATAGCTAAAAGGCAAAGAAAATCAGTAGAAAAAGACAAAAGAACGGAAGAAAATAAGCAGATAGAGGAAGCCGTTTTAGTGGAAAATCCAGTCTATAGAAGTTGGACTGAAATAGAAAGTTTGGATGCTGAAATTCAAAAGGAACTGGAAGAGAAAGCTTATGCTAATTTTTTGAAAGAAGCTAATAGTGTAGACAGTAAAATTATGAGAGGGATTTTTGAAAAATCTAAAAAATCTCTGATTTTAAAAGAATATAGTAGTTCCTTTGAGAAAAATATAGAAACAGCAAAAGTTTATCCTAGTTTATCAGTATTTATGTTGGAGTGTTTAAATTATTTTAAAGTTAATAAATTTTCAATGGATTCAGAAAATTTTATTAAGATGTTTTCTTTTATGAAAATTTATGAAGATGATATAATTTTGATGAGATATAGCGAAGAAACAAAAGTGGGAGAAATTATAAAAAAAATTTGATAAAAGTGGTATCATAGCTATTAGAAATTGATAATTTTGGAGGGCTTATGAAAGTAATATCGTTAATTAATCAAAAAGGCGGAGTAGGAAAAAGTTCAGCAACAGTTAATTTGGCAACGGCTTTAAGTAAACTTGGAAAATCTGTTTTGGTTATAGATCTGGACCCCCAAGGAGATACCACAGATTATTCAAATATTTTGGAAGAACAGAATTTAACAACAAAAGAATTGCTTTTGGATAAAGAGCTGAAAGAAGTAGTAATAAAAACTGAGCATTATGATTTGGTTCCAGCAGATATATCTTTAGCAGATGCGGAACTGACTCTTATTAATAAATTTTCTAGAGAGTTTATTTTGAAAAATAAACTTGAAAACTCACATAAAAAATACAATTATTGTTTAATTGATTGCCCCCCAAGTTTGGGTTTGTTGCCAATAAATGCCCTTGTAGCAAGCAATCTAGCTTTGGCTCCAGTTATGCTTGAGAGGTTCTCAGTGAAGGGGCTTACAAGCCTTTTTGACACAATAAAAGAGATAAAACAAGTTAATCATAAACTTGTTTTGAGATTTTTTGTAAATAAATTTGATAAAAGATTAAAACATAATTTGGAATATCTTGAGCTTATAAAATCTGAAGTTCATAACACACTCATGAATACAATAGTTAGAACAGATGCTGAAATTTCAAAATCGCAAAGTGATAATAAGAATATATTTGATTACAACGGAAAATCAAAATCGGTAGAAGATTATATGTCACTTGCAAAAGAGATTATAGATGGAGGATTTTAATGGCTAAAAAGACGAATTTATTGGGAAATTTAAATTTAAAAGCTTTGGATAGTATAGAGAAAACAGAAGAGATTGTAAATAAGGATTTGATACTTGGTCATTTCAATTTTGAGTTTGAAATTGAAGAAAATGAGATAAATTTTCTTAAAAATCAAACAATAAAATTACACGATACAATGTCAAAGTCTTACACTGAAATTGGGAAAATTTTATTTGAAACTCAGAAAGAATTAAGTAATAATAAAACAGGTATTTTTGAAGCTTGGTATACAGAATTAGGATTTAATAAAAGACAAGTTTATAGATGGATAAATAGGTATGAATTTATATTGAGGCAAAATGGCACAATAAAAATATTTATAGAATCATTACCTATAACTCTCTCTTATGAATTAACAAATCCAATGTGTTCAGAAGAACTTAGAGAAAAAATTTTGAATGGTGAAATTAAAAATTTTCGAGATTTTTTTGAAAAAAAGAAAATTTTACAGCTAGAAAATGTAGTTCCAGAATTGCTAAATGTGGAAGAAAACTTTGAAAATGATATAAAAATTTTCAAGAAAAATTTTAATAAATTTAATAAAATTATAAATGAAAATTTTGAGAAAATTTCAAAAGAAAAAAAAGAAAATTTAACCAAAGAAATAGAAATTTTAAATAAAAAAATTGAGAGAATGCTAAAAGAATTGGATTAAACTCTTAGGGCTCTGCCCTAAAACCCGTAAACGTAGGACGTTTAATTCCAGTGTTATTATTAATTAATTATGTAAGTCCAGCGTCACGCTGGTGAGGTTTGGACGCATAGTCCAAGGTTTTGAGCTTAAAAAAAATATCGTGTCATTTTGACACGATATTTTAATAATCTTTTCCAGCTGATTTGATGTTTTCTACATCAAAAGCATGACAGGGAGTAACGGCGTAAACCATTCCACAACTAGGGCATGTAAATTCAAAAGTATCCATAACAAGTTCCATACCACATTCACAATCAAATTCTGCAGGAACAGGCATTAATCCATCACTAAATCCCATCATTCTTAATTTATCTGCAATTTGTTTTCCATCATCAAATTTTCCTGAACATCCACTATGCATTTGCGCCTCCTAAATTTAATTTTTTTCCATATCTTAATTTTGTTCTCATATCTTGAATAAATTTATCCATTCTTTCAAGTTCTCCTAAAACTTCTCTTTCGTCCTCAGTCGTTTCGATTACTTGAGAGATTCCACCATTTGATATAATAATTCTTCTTTCTCCCATAAGAGCTAATACTGGGTCATGAGTAGCTATTAGAACTATTTTATCTTCTTTTACAAGAAGCTCAAGAGCTCTTTTTCGGTCAATTCCAGCGTTTTCAATTTCATCTATAAGAATAATCGGTGAAGAACTAAGAATTGCTGTATCGGCAATCATAAGAGCTCTAGATTGACCACCACTAAGACTTGTAATAGGAGTTTCTGGTTTGAAACTTTCACCAGCCAGATTGTTAGCTTCAGCAATTATTTTATTTATAACTTCTACCTCATTTTCAACTAATCTACTTTTAGCATGAAGTTCCAAGAAATCATAAACAGACAAATCCATAACAAAGTTCATGTTTTGAGAAAGTTGTGCAACTAACTTATTGCTAGAAGAGTATCTCCATTTTTTATCAGGTTTGTCACCATTAATCAAAATTTTTCTAAGGGTAGGAGTATCTCCTTGTGCAGTCCACTCGATATCTGCAAGAAGTCTACTTTTTCCACTACCTGTGGGACCAACGATACTAACTATGTCACCTTTTTTTATCAATAATTCTCCAAAAGTTTCGCTTTCTCCCAGTTTATTTCTTCCAGGTAAAATAGTTAAAGAATTAACTTCATCTTTTTCTTCAAGTCCTAATAAACTTATCATTTGCTTTAAGTATTCGCTGATATTTTGTAAAATAAGTTCTATATTTATAGCTTTATCTTCCAATTGATCTTCGCTAAAAGAATTATAAAATTCTATAAAAGTTAAATGCTCTTTTCCATCAATGACTATATCGTTTTCATTTAAAAATTCTATTAAAAATGGGTATTTTTCTAAAACAATTCTGATACTATTTGCTTCCAAATATCTTTTATCCATATTTATTCTCCTAAGTCGATTTTTTTTACGTTACCTAATTGGTGAGCTTCTCCAATTCTTGTTTCACCTAAGCAGTATGAACACAGAGCGCTTGGCATAGAGAATCTTAATTTTTCTCCCACAAGAGTTTTTAATTTAATCTCTTCATCATAAATTTGTGTAGAGAACTCATAAGCGCCTTGACCAGTTAATCCGTTAATATGCATTACAAGGGCTCTAGGATTTACAGAGCTTACTTTTGACGCAAATACTTCTCTTTCTGCTTGAGAAACTATATCTCCCTTAGTAATTACAACCATATCAGCAGTTTTTAACATGGGTCCGATTTTTTTAGGAGTATTTATTCCACTTAGATTATCAATTACGCAAATAGCTTTTATATTTTGAATATACGGCGAACATCTGTTACAAAGTCCCGCACTTTCTGTTATCAGTAAATCTAAATCTTTTTTAATTCCCCATTGAACTACTTCTTCAATATTACTTACGAAATAGTGATCTGGGCAAAGAGAACCAGATAGACCTTTTTTTACAGGAACTCCTAATTTTTCATATATTTTATCATCATCTGTATAAAGGCAGTCAAATTTTACTACCCCAACATTGATTCCTCTGCTTTTCAAACTCTCTATAGTTTTTGTGATTATTGATGTTTTTCCTGAAGATGGAGGTCCTGAAATTGTTATTAAATTCATAAATTATCTCCTTTTCTAATTTCTATAAGCGTAGGACGCTTAACCCCTTATAAATGGGATTACTATAATTTTTTAATCATTAGGTGTCCAGCAACTGTTGCTGGTCGGGTTTGGGCAGACGCCCAAGAGATGTTACTCTAAACCTGCTTTGTTAAATAAATCTTCACAGTGATGCATTTGCTCTTGTAAATTGTTGTTGTAAATATAATCCCAACCTATCCACAAATATTTTTTATCTCTAGGAGTTAAGTTTTCTACCTCTGGATTTACACTTGGGAAGAATCCTTTGTGTGATAAAATTTCTCCTACAGCTTTTGAACTTAGAAAGTCAATTAGTGATTCCATTTCTTTTAATTTTTCAGCTTTAGTTAGCATGAATACTGGAGAAATAATAGCACCATCTTCTGGCCATACTGGAATCATAGTTCCACCTTCTTTAGTCATTCTTGTAAAGAAATAAGGCATAATAGTTACAGTTGGTCTATTAACAGTTAATCTGTCAGATTTCACCATTTGTGCAGGGTGTAAACTTTGAATAAGAGATTTCCCTAATTTTTTAACCCCTTCATCTCCATAAAGTTTGTATATATTTAATAGAATAGCGTTGAATAAGTCAAAATCAGATACAGGTAAACTTACCGATTTTTCAAACTCAGGTTTTAATAAATCAGCCCAAGTTTTAGGAACTTCTCTTCCATTAAGTTCATTTTTATTTACTAAAAATACCGCAGGAACTACAGCCAAAATAGAGTAATCTCCACTAGGGTCTTTTAAGCTCATATAATCATTTTCAAAATCAGAGTTAAACTTATCATACTTTACGCCACTTTTAAAAACTCCTGCTTTTTTGAATTTACCCATTAATTTTTCGTCAAAGAAAAGGTCAAATCCTGCAGAAAGATAAATGTCAGCTAATTCATTATAATCTTCAACATTTCTAACCGTTCCTTTTAGCCATTCTAAACCATGTGAAGCAGCTTTCAAATCATACTCTATATCAGTTTCGTTCTTTTCTACGAAGGCATCAAATTGCTCTAAAAGAGGAACTCTAACAGGACAAGGTAGAAGTCCAACAACTTTTACTCCCTTAGTTCTCTTAGTTTTTTGATTAAGAGTTATATCTGCACTGTTTCTAGCTAATTCAATAAAATCATCAAGCATTTGAGAGAAACCTTCTATACTGATTCCTTTAGTTTTTAAAATTAAGTTTAAACTAAGTTTCCCAATAACATCTCTATCTTTCTCATTTTTCAATTTATCAAAACCTTTATTTACAAAGAACTCCACAGTTTCTGGGTATCTATTTAATATATCTATAATTTTTTCATTTTCATCAAAATATTTTGCCATAATTCGCCTCCTAAAGTTTTTCTTATTATACCATAATGGTCTAGTTTTTTAGCGTAACAGATGTTACAAATTTTAAATTTGTTAACTAATGTGGTATACTATATTTTGGAGGGATAATATGTTTGAAAACTTAAATAAATCAACGATATTTAAAGGGCTTAATGAAGAGGAAATAAAAGCTTTATTGAGTCAAACAAGCTACTACACTAAAAGCTTTAAAAGTGAAGAATTCATAGCATTTAGGGGTGATAAGGTAGAAGCATATATGCTTGTATTAGAAGGAGAACTTGTTTCTGAAATGCAAAAAGTTAATGGAAAGGTAGTGAAAATAGAAACATTACTACCCTATGCAGATATAGCTCCAGCATTTATTTTTGGAATAGACAACACTTTTCCTATAGATTTATACGCTACGAAAAATTCAAAGCTTCTTTACATACCAAAAAATGATTTGATAAACATTCTTCAAAAAAACAAAATTATCTTAAATAATATATTAAATAGTTTTTCTAACAGGACACAGTTTTTGTCAAAAAAATTATGGCTATCGAATAAAACAATAGAAGAAAAATTAGCTACATATATATTAGACAACTTAGATAAGAATAGTTTGTGGCATGTAAAAAAATCAATTACAGATTTAGCCAATATATTTGGTGTTTCTAGGCCTTCTCTATCAAGGGTGATAACAGGGCTGGTAGAAGAGGGTACTCTAGAAAGAGTATCTAACTCAAGTTTTAAATTGCTAGATAAAGAAGCACTTTTGAATAAATTTTAAAAATCTTTAAAAAAGAAAAATAAATTGTTGACATTTACTAACAAAAGTTTTATAATAATATTCGCCTTGCAAAAGGCAACAGGACCTTACAAACTAAATAGAAAAAGAAGATAAGCAAA
>JAGOHQ010000164.1 GCA_017996075.1 Aliarcobacter sp. | reverse complement strand
GCAACTGTCCAAAGTGGAAGAATAATTAACTCATCACATCTTCTAAAACACTTTTTAAAACCTTCAAGATTATCACTAGTTCTACTATATTTATGTGGTTGCCAAAGAACTATTCTATTGTTAAAGTTTGTAAGATTATCATATAACTCAACTGATTTCATAGTTGCTTCAATCTCTGTTGGATGATGCGCATAATCATCAATTACCACAAATTTTTCATTTGATTGAACAATATCAAATCTCTTTTTAATACCTTTATAGTTTAAAAGATTTTTTCTAATAGTCTCAATATCAAGTTCGTTTAAAGCAGCCATTATTGCCAAAGAGGCATTTGATGCTATATGAAAACCAAATCCCCAAACTTCAAAAGTACCATAATCTTTTAAATCAAATTTTGTACAAGGTTGCCCATCTTTTAGAGTGTAACAAAGATTTTTTATATCTTTTGATGGATAAAGATATGTTGCATCCTCAATTTTTAATTTTTGAATATCTTTATCTTCACCATTTACAACTCTCTTTTTTGCCAAACTTAAAAAAGTTTCATACGACTCATAAAATTTATCATAATCATAGTGATAATACTCCATATGCTCAGGCTCAGCATTTGTAACTATTGCACAATATGGATTTGAAAGTAAAAAAGATGCATCACTTTCATCAGCTTCAAAGGCAACTGTTTTATCTACATATCTAAAATTACTTCCAAACTCTTTTGAAATAGCACCAATTAATGCACTACTTTGTAAAATAGTTGCTAATATTGCTGTTGTAGTAGATTTTCCATGAGCACCTGCAACACAATAATTTTTCTTATCTCCTAAAATTATAGGTAGTGCCTCTTTTCTTGAAAGAGTTCTGATTTGTTTAAGTCTTGCTTCTATTAACTCAGGATTCTCATCTGTAACTGCTGCTGAATAAATTACTAAATCTAAATCATCACTTATATTTTTTGCCTCTTGCGGACAAGATACTTTTATTCCCTCTTTTTCTAACTCTTTTGTAATTGAAGAACTTTTCATATCGCTTCCACTTACGCTATGCCCATCAAAATTCAAAAATCTAGCTAGTGCAGAAAGCCCTATTCCTCCAATTCCTATAAAATGAACTCTCAATTTATTTCCTTTTTTCGATTAAATGTTTTAAATTTTCATACTCTTTTTGTAAAAACTCTTGGTGATTTTTCAAAAAATCATCTACATCAAAATTAAAAGTTGTAATAAAATACCCATACTCTTCTTTAGATTCAAGCTCATCTTTATCTACAAACTCTTCATAAAAATCTTCAAAATCAAGCTCTTTTGATAAATTCACAATTAAAACTTCCATATTTTTTTTCAAAAAATCATCATTAATACTATTTGCAAGAGTAAAAAAAAGTGCTTTTGCTAATTCAAAATCACTATTTGACCATTTCTCAATAGCAAGTTCATAAAAAGCTCTAATAGTTAAAAAATCAATATTTTCTAGTTTTAATAACTCATTTTTTTCTAATTTTTCTTCAAGATTAAGAGTAGCAACTTTTAAAATCTCATCATAAATTTTGTTTGTTTTTTCTTCTTCTAAATCTAAAACTAGCATAGTGTCTAAAATTTCATACATCATCTCTATATTTTGATTTTTTATTGAATTTTGCATTGCTGCTTCTAAATATATTAAAAAATCTGGATTTGTTCTAGCTTCGTTTAAATCGTTTTTATTCATTTTTGTACCTGTTCTTCAGAAATTGGAATTAAGATTTGATTAAATTTGTTCATATCAAAAGCAACTAAATCACTATTTGTATAGAAGAACTTAATAAATGACCTTTTTTTAAACATTTTTTGTTTTAGAGGTAAGATTTGTAACATCTCTTTTTGTTTTTTTAACTCTCGTATTGGATTTTCAACACCTTTTATAATCTCTAGTTTTTCATTAAAGATTTTTGCCAAATTTTCATAGTGGTCTAGTAAACTTACTTGATTATCTTTTTGTCCTATTGGATCATAATCAAATATTTTTGTTTTTAATTTTAACTGAGTAGCAACATCAAAAACTATTGGAGAAATCTGTTCATAACTTCCACTATCATTTAGAACAACTCCAACATTTTTTGAAGCTTTTAAACTCTCTTCTCCCATTTTAAAAATTGGAATTTTTAGCTCTAAAAGAAAATTTAATTTATATAAATCTTTGAACATAGATTTTGTCAAAACAAGTAAACCAATATTGTATTTTCTGCTATCTTCTTTAATTATCTCTTTAAATCCTAAATTTGCATAATCTATTTGCAAAATTATTGTAGGAAAATATTTTAATTCATTTTTGATAAGTTCCATAATTGCTACAGTTGTAGGTCTTGTAACTTTTACAATAAGTAAAGAGTTTTTTAATTTTTCATTTAGATATTTTGCTTCATCAAGAGCTTTTTTTACACTCTTTTCATCTTCTAAATATAGATCCAAATATAAGTAAATTTTACTTCCAAATGGCATAGGAAATTGTCCTTGAGTTTTTCCTATAACATTATAAATATTCATCAAAACAGTTGGTTTTCCAATAACCAAAATCAAATCATTTGGTTTTAAAACTAAAGATGATTTTAGATTCATTAATTTTTGATTTCTATAAAGACCAAAAATTCTCCAATCTTTTTGTTCAATAGAGTCAATAGAACGATAAGCATAAGAGCTTCCAAATGGAATTTTTATCTCCATTATTTCACCTTGCTTTAATCCAATATTTTGAGCTAAAACAGGTACATTTGGTAATCTTTCAACCATTCCATTTGCTAAAACATCAATTCCTTTGTAAATACTAACCATTGGGTCTTTTATATTTATTCCCCAATAATCTAAAATAGTAATTTGAAGATTTTTTTTGTATTCTCTAATATTTTTAATAACACTCATCATCTCATCTTTTGAACTAAGTGCCATTAAAACTTCACTATGGATATTTTTGTCAAGAACCATTGATAGTTTTGAATTTGAAGTAGGATCAAATTTATAGAATGTAAAATTTGACGGTTTTTGAATAGGTAAAATCACATCATTCATATATACAACATCATAGTTGTTATCACCTGTATTTGACTCTACAATTCTTTGCAAAAGCTTCTTTGCAACTATCCCATCAAGTATAATTAATATCTTTTTCATGGGCGAAATTATATCTTAAAAAGTTTAATAGTAGATTTTAGATAGAATATAATCTTAATTAAAAAAAGGTTTATAATATTTATGGAATTTCAAATTAACGCAACTTCA
>JAGOHQ010000163.1 GCA_017996075.1 Aliarcobacter sp. | reverse complement strand
TTACAGTAACATAGCAGCTGTAAACTCAAATACTTTAGAATATACAGATGAAGTAAATGCAGATAAAAAAGAGTACTACTACAAAGTTATAGCAGTTGATAAAGATAATCTTGAAAGTAGCTCTGATGTTGAAGCTATAAAAGGTATATCTCTAGCACCACCAGCAAAACCAATATTAACTTTAGCTCAAATCCAAGGAAATAAAGCTATTTTAAATTGGCAAGCAGGAGATAATAGAGCAACATCTTATAATGTTTACAAAAGAGTAAAAAAGAACTGGTTTTTATCAGATACAATAAAATTTAAAAATGTAACTTCTCTTAGATTTGAAGATCATGATATTTTAAAAGGTGTTGATTATTACTACTCAGTACAAGCAGTAGATGAGTTTGGTATACTTTCAGCAAAAAGCGATGAGGCAAAATTGGCTCTACCTGAAACAAGTATATAAATATGCCTCACATAGTTTTTGAAAGAAATAATCTACTTGAAACTCCTTTAAAAAAAGGAGATATTGAGTTTTTATTTACAGCCCAATCTTATCATCCAAAAGGTAGTAGTAGAAAAATTGAATATAAAATTGCTACAAAAAACAAAGATTTAGAGTTTTTATTAGCAATAAAAGAAAAAGATGAAAACTATATAATAAAATCAGATAAAACAACAAGAGTATCACCTGTTTCATATATAAAAGATGCTCTAAACTCTTATGTTTTAGAGAATAAATCAAAAATTTTATTTAAAAATACTACAAACTTAAAAGAGAAAAAAGAGCAAGAGCATAAATATCTAAAAGATATTGATTTTTTTGTAGAAGATTTTAAAAGTGATAAAGAGCTTCAAATAGAGATTGGTTTTGGAAGTGGAAGACATCTTCTTTATCAGGCAAAACAAAATCCAAATATACAGTTTATTGGTCTTGAAATTCACTATCCATCTATTGAGCAACTTTTAAAACAGCTAGAGCTTCAAAATATCACAAATGTTTTGGTTGTAAACTACGATGCTAGACTTTTTATGGAGTTTATAGAGTCAAATCAAGTAGGTAAAATATTTGTTCATTTTCCAGTTCCTTGGGATAAAAAAGCACATAGAAGAATTTATTCAAAAGAGTTTGTAAATGAAGCCTTAAGAGTTTTAAAAGTTTCTGGAACTTTGGAACTTAGAACCGATAGTAGAAATTATTTTGATTTTTGTGTAGATTTACTTACAAACTTGAATAAAGCTTCAATAAAAATTGATGTAAATAGAGATTTAGAAGTTGTAAGTAAATATGAAGATAGATGGAAGAAACAGGGTAAAAATATATATGATGTAGTTTTAACTTCACAAAATATTGATGAAAACCTGAATATTGATTATAGTTTTGAATTTGATTTTGATATAAATTTTGATAACTTTATAAAAAATGTTTTTTCAAAAGCTCTTATAATTAAAAATTATTTTGTACACATTGAAGAGCTTTATAAGATATTAAATAAAAATAATTCTGGTTTAATTAAAGTTACTATGGGTAATTTTGATAGACCTGTGACTAAATATCTTTTAGTAATAGATGGAAAAATATCTTATTATCAAGGAAATCCTCTTCCAACTAGCTCAAATATAGAAGCTGATAAAAAATTAAAAGAGATTTTGTCTAAATGATTACAGCAAAAGATTTATATCTTACTTATGATAGTAATAAATATATTATAAAAAGAGGAAATTTTTCTATAAAAGAGAAAGAGTTTGTTTTTATTGGAGGAAACTCAGGAAGTGGAAAATCAACACTTTTGAAATCTTTTTATGGTGATATTCCAATAAAACATGGTAGTTTAAAAATATCAAATCAAGAAGTTTTTAAAATCAAAGGAAATAATCTAAGATATCTTAGAAAAGATATTGGTGTTATTTTTCAAGATTATAAACTAATAAATGATTATACTATCGAAGAGAACATAATGATACCTCTTAAGATAAATAACTACTCAGATGAAGTTTCAAGACTTCAAGCTGATAATCTTTTAAAGCATGTAAAATTAACTCATAGAAAAGGTTTTTATCCAAATCAATTAAGTGGAGGAGAGCAACAAAGAGTTGCAGTAGCACGTGCTTTAGCACATAATCCAAAAATTATAATTGCAGATGAGCCAACTGGAAATTTAGATGATTTTAATGCTGATGTTGTTTGGAACTTATTAAAAGGTGCAAATGAGCAACTAGGAATTACAGTAGTTGTTGTAACGCATAGAGTTCCAAAAAATCTAGGAATTAATTTTAGACAATTATCAATAGAAGATGGGATAATTTATGAAGTCTCTTAAAGCTATTTTTGCCTTTTTTGTACCACTTTTAGCAATGCTTATTACATTTTGTATTTTTTTACTTATTGATAATATTGTAGATAATTACAAAAATAAAATATCAAGAGATTATAGTATTGTTCTAGTTGCAACAAATCCTATTAATAAAGAGTCTTTAAATGAACTAGCTGGAATTAAAGTTGAAAATATTCAACTTTTACCAAATGAAAAAATAATTGAAAATATTAAATCAAATTTATCTGATAACTCTATTGAGCTTTTAAGACAAAAATTACCATACTTCTATCAAATATATCTTGAAATATTCCCAACAAGTAGCGAACTTGAAGTTATTAAAAAAACCCTACTTTCAAATAAAGATGTAAAAAATGTAGAGGTTTTTTATAAAAACCATAATCAAATATATCTGTTGCTTCTTATTTTAAATAGTGTTTCATTTATACTATTTTTTATTATTACAATTTTTGCAATAATAATTATTGCAAAACAGATAAAACTTTGGTTTCATGAGCATAGTGTAAGAATTTCTATTTTAAGACTTCATGGAGCTTCTATTATTTATAGTGCTTCTTCTGTTTTAAAATATGCTCTAATAAGCTCTTTTCTTGCTTTTTTAATATCTTCACTTTTTTTGATATACATATCAAGCAATATTGAAGTACTTTTCCCATTTGAATTACAAGAGATAGTTAATGTAAATATTAATATTGAAGAAGACATTTTGAAAATTTTTATTTTATCTTTTTGTATCTCTGTATTTACAATATTTGGGGTACTATTTAAGTATAAGATAAGTAATGATTAGATTAATTTATATCCTATTTTTAATACCAATTTTTATCTTTGCTTCAACAATAGATAAAAAAATTGCACAAAATCAAAAAAGCTTAGATAGTAGTAAAAAAAACAAAGATAATACAACTGTTAAAATAAAAGAGATAGC
>JAGOHQ010000014.1 GCA_017996075.1 Aliarcobacter sp. | reverse complement strand
ATATTTACTTCATAAACTAAAAATGGTCTATTTGATAAATCCAAAGCACATGTAGTTGCTGCTTCATCCATAACAACTGTTGCATTTCCATATCTCTCAACTGCTTGTATAGGGAAAATTGCTTTTTTCAAAGCTTGTCCTAAAACTATTCCACAATCTTCAACTGTATGGTGAGAATCAATATGTAAATCACCTTTACACTCTAAATTTATATCAATCCCACTATGTTTACTTAAAGCTTCAAGCATATGGTCAAAAAAACCAACACCTGTATTTATAGAAAATTTTCCACAACCATCTAAAGTTAAACTACACTCTATTTGTGTCTCTTTTGTATCTCTTTTTATCTCTACCATATTTTAAATCCTTATTGAACTACAATTGCATTTGTTAAACTATTTTTTGCTTTAAAATTCTGTCCATCATCATAAGATGAAAAACCTCTTATATAAACTCTATAAATTCCACCATTTTCAACATACTCTATCTTTTTTGATGGGAATTTTGCTTTATACTCATCTACTGTTTTTGAAGCTCCTGCTTGTAAGCTAAATGCTCCTACTTGAATACTAAATTTTCCGCCAGAAGAAGATTTTGAGCTCTCTTTTGAACTACTTTTTGAAGTTGTAATAGGTGCTGAAACCATACCAATATTGGTATTAATATTTGTAGCTACTACATCATCTTCAACTACTTCAATTTTTTCAACTTCAGGTTTTTGTTCAATTGAGTTTACACTTGGAGCATTTTTATCATCAATTAGTCCATTATAACCTAAAACAGTAACCTTTACTCTTGCTGTACCTTTTCTAACCATATCTATCTCATGAGCTGCTTTATTTGATAGGTCAATAATTCTTCCAGCAACAAAGGGTCCTCTATCGTTTATTCTAACTATTGTACTTCTTCCGTTATCTAAGTTATCAACTCTTACAACTGTATTCATAGGTAGAGTTTTATGTGCAGCTGTCATAGCATACATATTATAAATCTCACCATTTGAAGTCTTTTTTGCATGAAAATCAGGTCCATACCAAGATGCAATTCCATCAAATTGATCTCCAACATTAGCAACAAAAGGATAATATCTAATACCAAAAACATTATAAGGTCTCATTGTAGCTCTATGCATAGCTTCGCTATTATTTATACTCTTATCACCTGTATCCTTACGATATGAACTATAATCATAAGTTTGTTTAGTAGAACAACCTGTAAATAAAAAAGATGAGCAAAAAATTAAAAAAGCAGCACTATAAATTCTATTTAATAATCTCAATATTCTCTCCTATTTTCAACTTACTACCACTTTTTTTATTATCAATTTTAAGCTTTTTTACACTTACTTTATATTTTTTTGCAATAGCCTCTAGAGTATCGCCTTGTTTTACTTTATGAATAACTTTATTTGTAGCTAATTCTTTACTATTTGACTCTTTTTTTGTTTTTTCTAAAGATGGTTTATTTTCAACATAAGGCAACTCTTTCATATTTGCAACTTTGTTGCTAAATAACTCAACTTTTGTGTGAGGAATATACAGATTATAACTATTTTTATCTGTTGGTATCATCTCTTTTAAAAGATGTTTATTTATAGTTTTTAACTCTTCATAGCTCATAGAAAGTTCATCTGCAATAGTTTTTAATCTTAAGCCTTTGTTTGCATTGACTTTTTCTAAATCATACTTTGTTTTTTTATCTAAGTTTTTAAATCTATCACTATTTTCAAGAATTGAAAAAGAGACCAACATATTTATATAATTTACACTAGTTTTTGGCAAATAATCTCTTTTTGAATTATGCTTTAAAAGATAAAGATAGTCAAAATGCCCAGATTTTAAACCCAAATCTTTGTAAATAGTATATAAATTGTCTATACCTTTTTTATTTTTTGTATAATCCGCAATATATAAATTATAAATTTTTATAACTTTATCATGATACATAGTTGGATGCTCATCTAAATATTTATCCAAAGTAGCTCTTGCAACTCCATGAATAATTCTTCCCTCACCTGCATTATAAGCTAAAACAGACAAATACCATTTTCCAAATTTTTTATAATATCTTCTTAAATAATTTGTGGCAGCATCTGTTGATTTTATTAAATCTAATCTCTCATCAACAAACTCATTTCTCTTTAATTTAAGATTACTAGCAGTTAAAGGCATAATTTGCCAAAGTCCAGAAGGACCATTTTTATTAACTAAATTTTTAAAACTTGACTCTATTAAAGGCAAGAAAAAAAGTACCTTTGGAAGATTTTTTAGCTCCAGCTCCTCTTTTACAATTTTTGCATTTAATGATGATTTTTTTATTAAGTTATCGTAATACTGAATTTTCTTTGTAGTTGATAGTTCTTTATATTTTGATTTAAAAGATTGTTCATTTAAAAACTCTTGTGGAAGGTTTAGCTCTTCTAAGACAGCTATATTTTGTTCAGGATTATTTGCAAAAACAGAAGAGATTAAAATGGTTATTGCTACTAAAATTTTTTTCAAGGTTTCCTCTTTATTTTAGAATTCTTTGATTATATCTAAGAAATATTAGAAAACTCTTTAAAAAGATTTTTGGCATTATTTGTAGTAATACTTTGAATCTCCTCATAACTCATATTTAAAATCTCCGCCATTTTTTGAGCTACATATATTGTATAATATGGCTCATTTCTTACTCCTCTAAAAGGGTGTGGCGTTAAATATGGGGCATCTGTTTCTATTAAAAGTTTCTCTTTAGGAATTAAAGGCAAAATATCTACTAACTTTTTTGCATTTTTAAAAGTAATAACTCCACCTATTCCAAAATAAAAATTCATATCTGCTAAAGGAAGAAGATGAGGACTTGCATTAAAACAGTGTAAAACTCCACCTAAATCTTTTGAGGCATATTTTTCCAAAATCTCTCTTGAATCATTTGAAGCCTCTCTAATATGAACAATAAGTGGTTTTTTGTACTTTTTTGCTAAATTTATTTGAGAAATAAAAACCTCTTTTTGTTTTTTTATATTCTCTTGTTTTTCAATTTCATCATCTGGAAGTCTATAATAATCTAATCCGCATTCGCCTATAGCTATGCACTTTGGGTGATTTACATATTTTTCCATAACTGCTTCATCATACTCATCTATGTCATAAGGATGAATTCCAACAGCAAAAAAAACTTCATCATATTTTTCACTTAAATCTACTGCTTTTTTAAGTGTTTCAAAACTTGCACCTGGAATTAAAAAAGCATTAACTCCAGACTCTTTTGCATTTGTTATAACACCATCTATATCGCTTAAATAAGCTTCATTATCAAGATGGCAATGAGTATCTATAATAATCTTTAAACCTTTAAGACAAAAATCTTTTGTTTAAAAGATTTATTAAATTGTTTATTTGAGAAATATCTGAATATTTTATCCAAGCATCTATTCCAAAATTTTTGAAAGCATCATAATCACTCTCATCTTCTATTATTGCGATAGATACATATTTTTCTTTGCAAACACTATGCTTATTCTCTTCATATTCAAAAATAGATTCTATATCTATTATCGCTATATCAGCCTTTTCTTCACCTTTTGAGTGAAAAGACTCAACTTCGAATTCTGGATTAAAAAGTGACTCATCAATTTGACAAAAAGTTATGATTTTCATATATCCCCCGTATTTTTAATAATTTTGTATTCTATGCTAAATAGTATTAAATTACAATATATATCTTGTAACATCTACATTATCTACAATTTTTTCAAGTTTTTCTGATACTAATTTACTAGTTACAACTACTTTTGAACCTTTTTTCTCATCTGCATCAAAAGATATATCTTCAATAACTTTTTCTATAACAGTATGAAGTCTTCTAGCTCCTATATCTTCTGTTTTTTCATTTGCAGCAACACTATATTTTGCAAAAGCTTTTATAGCATCATCATCAAATTCAAGCTCAACATCTTCAACTTTTAAAAGAGCCTTATATTGTCTTAAAAGTGAATTTTTTGTATTTGTTAAAATCTTATAAAGAGCATCTTCATCAAGACTTTCTAACTCAACTCTAAGAGGAAATCTTCCTTGAAGTTCTGGTATTAAATCACTAGGTTTTGATACATGAAATGCACCAGCAGCTATAAATAAAATATGATCAGTTTTTATTTGTCCAAATTTAGTTTGAACTGAACTACCTTCAACTATTGGAAGTAAATCTCTTTGAACACCCTCTTTTGATGGATCTTGTCCTTGATTTTTCTTTCCACTTGCAATTTTATCTATCTCGTCTATAAAAATAATTCCACCATTTTCAGCTCTTTTTAAAGCTTCTATTTTAATAGCTTCTGTATCGAGTAAACTTTCACTAGCAACTCCTCTTAAAAGAATTTTTGCATCTTTTATGCTTACTTCTTTTTTTATTTTTTCTTTATTTAAACTTCCTAACATTTTATTAAGACTCTCTTGCATAGAACTCATATCAAATGGTAAGCTAGAATCAATTATCTCTGCATGAGCTTTTTTAGGTAATTCTATTTCAATTTTTTTGTCATCTAAATCACTATTTAATAACTTCTTTTCCATTAGATTATAAGTTTTTATAAATGACTCTTTTGCACTCTCACTTGCACTTTCAGGAAGAGGAGGTACTAATTTTTCAATGATCTTTTTATTTACTTCATCATCAATTTTATCTTTAATTTTCTCTTCAAACTCTTTTGTAACAAGATTTATACTTTCATAAAGAAGGTCTCTAATCATAGATTCAACATCTCTTCCTACAAATCCAACTTCTGTATATTTACTAGCTTCTACTTTTACAAAAGGAAGTCCCATCATTTTTGCCATTCTTCTTGCAATTTCAGTTTTACCAACTCCTGTACTTCCAATCATAAGAATATTTTTTGGCATAATCTCTTCTTGTAGATTTGGCTCAACTCTCATTCTTCTATATCGATTTCTTAAAGCTAGTGCTATAGTCTTTTTTGCATCATTTTGACCAATAATATAATCATCTAAATAAGCAACAATCTGCCTAGGTGTCATATCCATATTGTTTTTATTCCTCTATTTTTAATATTTTTATATTTTGATTTGTATAAATACAAAGTTCGCCAGCAATCATCAAAGACTCTCGAACTAATTCTTCTTCATCAAGCTGTGAATGTTTTGCTAATGCTCTTGCAGCAGATATTGCAAAATTTCCACCACTTCCAATACTTGCTATCTCTCCATCTTCTGGCTCAACAACATCTCCATTTCCACTTAAAATAAATATTTTTTCTTTATTTAAAACTATCATCATAGCTTCAAGTCGTCTTAAATACTTATCTTTTCTCCACTCTTTTGAAAATGCAATAACTGATTTTAATAAATCTCCTTTGCAAGTTTCAAGATGAGCTTCAAACATATCAAAAAGATTAAAAGCATCTGCTGTGCTTCCTGCAAAACCTGCTAAGATTTGACCTTTATACAAAGTTCTAATCTTTGTGGCATTTCCCTTTAAAACTGTATTTCCAAAAGATACTTGTCCATCTCCACCAATAACTGCTTTATTCTTACCTTTGTAGGCTAAAATCGTAGTTGCATGAAACATAATTAACCAGCGATTATATCTATTTTTAACGTTGCATTTACCGAGTGTCCTAATTTACAAGAAACTTCGTAAATACCAATATTTTTTAATTTATTATCAACAACTATACTTTTTTTATCAACCATAATAGAGAATTGTTTTTCAAGCTCTTCACTTATCTCTTTATTTGTAACACTTCCAATAAGTTGACCATTTGCTCCAGCTTTATGTCTAATTGTAAGTTTTGTTGCATTTATTTTTTCTGCTAACTCTTTTGCAGATTTTATCTCTTCTTCTTCTTTAAGTGCTAACTTTTTTTGCTCTGCATTATGTTTTGCTATTACTTCATTTGTTGCTTGTAAAGCTAAGCCTTTCCCTATTAAAAAATTTTTACCATATCCATCAGCTACTTCTTTGATTTCACCTGCTTTTCCTAAAGTTTTTACATCTTTTATTAATAATACTTTCATTTACTTTTCCTTTAATTTTTAACTCATCATTCTACTATTAATTTTTTTAAAGCCATATAAAAAGTATTAAAGCTACTTTTTATCAACTGCAATCGCTCTAATATCTCTCTTTTTTACATAACTATTTAAACCTATATGGTTGTTGTATCCTAAAAGTTTTGCTATTTTTCTAACACTAAGACCCATAGCTAGTAATTCCTCAATTTTGCCTCTTTGCTCATCAAATTTTGATTTTTGAATAGTTCCTTTTGGTTTTCCAAGAGCAATACCATCTTCTTTTTTTGCATTTAATGCTTCTTTTGTTCTTAAGCTCTGAAGCTCTTTTTCTAAGGAGATAGTCATTTTTATAATATTTAAAATCATTAATGTAAGCTTATCATCACTACTTAGCAAATCTAAATTTTGTTCAACAACAATTATTCTTATTTTATTTGATAATAAAAACTTTACAATTTCTAAAATTCTATCAATAGTTCTTCCAAAAACATTTAAGTTTGCAACAATTATTGTAGAGTTTTTTTCACAATTTTCTAAAAGTTGAATAATATTTTTCTCTTGAGAAGCTCTATTTATCTCTATTTCAATATTTTTATAAATAGTTAATGAATTTTTTAAAACATAATTTGAAATAAGCTTTCTTTGCTCCTGCGTGTAGTTTATGTTGTTTTGATTTCTTCTAATATATGTGAAATTTTTTGACATTTTACACCTCTTTTTGTAATAGTTTTATATATAAAATTTATACAAAATGTTATCTTTTTAATATTTAATAAAAGCTTATACATATTTTGATATAAAATAAAACTTGAAGCTTTTATTTGATAATATGAAGCTTTTTATAATTAAATAATTCAAGAGGTAAATATTGAGATTAACAGTTGGAATTTCAGGTGCTAGTGGAGTAAATCTAGCTTTGAAATTTATAAAACAAATACCAAAAGATATTGAGATTTTTGTAGTATTTTCAAAAAGTTCTAAAAAGGCTTTAAAACTTGAAAATGGTATAAAAACTAAAGAGATATTCAAAAATGATGAAAATATAACACTTTTTAAAGACAAAAACATAGGAGCTTCTTTAGCATCTGGCTCATTTAAAGTTGATAAAATGATTATTCTCCCTTGCAGTTCAAATACTTTGGCAAAATTCAGTGTAGGAATAGCTGATAGCTTAATTACTAGAGCTTTTTCTGTAATGCTAAAAGAAAAAAGAGAGATTATAATAGCTCCAAGAGAGTTACCTCTAAATACAATAATGCTAGAAAATATGCTAAAACTATCAAATTTAGGAGTTGTAATTGCGCCTCCAATTTTGGGATATTATAGCTCTCAACAAACTTTAGAAGATATGGAAAATTTTATTATTGGAAAGTGGATGGATTTATTAAAAATAGATAACAAACTATATAAAAGATGGAAATGAATATGAAAAATAACGATTATAACTATACTGGTTCATATAAAAAAGCCATATACAGTGGGACATTTGACCCTATTACTATTGGGCATTTAGATATTATTGAAAGAGCAATAAAAGTTTTTGATGAAGTAATTATAAGTGTTGCAAAAAGTGAACTAAAAAAACCTATGTTTTCGCATCATAAAAGAGTAGAATTTGTAAAAGCTGCTACAGCTCATCTTAAAAATGTAAGAGTTGTTGGTTTCGATACTCTTTTGGTTGATTTAGCAAAGGATTTACAAATCAATACTATAATCAGAGGATTAAGAGCTGTTAGTGATTTTGAGTTTGAACTTCAAATGGGATATGCCAACTCTTCAATAAATCATAATCTTGAAACGGTTTACCTAATGCCAACATTAGAACATGCATTTGTAAGCTCTACTATTGTGCGAGAAATTATAAGATTTAAAGGAAAATTTGAGCACTTAGTTCCAAAAGAGGTTTTAGAATGTATGTAGTTATTGAAGGAGTTGATACAGCTGGAAAATCAACTCAGTTAGAAATTTTGAAAAATAAGTTTCAAAATGCAATTTTCACAAAAGAGCCAGGAGGAACTACATTAGGTACAAAACTAAGAGAGATGATTTTAAGTGGAGAAGCAAATAGTAGTTTAGCTGAAATGTTTATGTTTCTTGCAGATAGAGCTGAACACACTCAAGAGATAATTTTAAAAAATAAAAATAAATTAATTATTAGTGACCGTTCATTTATATCTGGAATTGCATATGCAAAAGATAGAAAAATAGAAGATTTAATAGAATTAAATCGGTTAGCAACTTCAAATAATTTTCCACAAAAAGTAATCTTACTAGAGCTAAAAAAAGATGAATTACAAAAAAGATTGTCTCAAAAACCAAATGATAGTATTGAAAAAAGAGGTTTAGATTATCTTTTGGATATTCAAGCAAGATTAAAAGAGACTATTTTAAAACTAAATATTAAACACATTTTTATAGATGCAAGTTTAAATATAGATGAGATTGCAAAAAAAATTGAGGATTTTATAAATGAATAACACAATTCAAAGTTTAAGAGGAATGAAGGATATTGTAGGAAGTGAAAGTGAACTTTTTACATATTTTATAGAAAATGCCTCAAAAATCGCACAAAAATATGGTTTTTCTTATATAGAAACTCCTCTTTTAGAAGAGACAGCACTTTTTAAAAGAAGTGTTGGAGAGAGTAGTGATATTGTAAATAAAGAGATGTATCAATTTATTGACAAAGGGCAAAACGATGTTTGCTTAAGACCTGAAGGAACTGCTGGAGTTGTAAGACATTTTGTAGAGAAAAAACTTGATCGTGCTGGTGGAACTTACAAGTGGTACTACTATGGCCCTATGTTTAGATATGAAAGACCACAAAAAGGAAGATTAAGAGAGTTTCACCAATTTGGTTGTGAAGTTTTTGGAATATCAAATGTTTATGAAGATGCAAATATTATTATGCTTATTCGTGAAATTCTTGAATATTTTGGTATTGGATTTACTTTAAAACTAAACTCTTTGGGTTGCGTTGAGTGTATGCCACAATATAAAAATAATTTAGTAAATCATCTAAATAGTTTTAAAAATGAGTTGTGTGAAGATTGTAATAGAAGAGTTGATACAAATCCAATTAGAGTTTTAGATTGTAAAAATGAGAAGTGCCAAACTCTTTTAAAAGATGCTCCAAAAATAACAAATAGTTTATGTAGCTCTTGCAATAGTGATTTTGAAAAGCTAAAAGAAATTTTGGATTTTAATAAAATAAATTATGAAATTGACTCAAATTTGGTTCGTGGGCTTGATTACTACAACAAAACTGCATTTGAATTTGTAAGCAATGAAATTGGTGCTCAAAGTGCAATTGCTGGTGGTGGAAGATATGATAGATTGGTTGAATATCTTGGTGGAAAAAGTACAGCTGGAATTGGTTTTGCAATTGGAATAGAAAGATTGCTAGAGCTTGTAAAAATGAATAAAGAGCAAAAAGAGTTTTTATATATTGGTGTTTTAGATGAAATTAGTCTAAATAAAGCTTTTGAAATAGCAATTAAAAAAAGAAAAACAATAAAAACTTATATTGAATATACTCCAAGAGGTTTTGCAAAGCACTTTGGAATAGCTGAAAAACTAGGATGCAATATTGTTGCACTAATTGGAGAAAAAGAGCTAGAAAATGGAATAATTTATACAAAAAACTTAAATACAAAAGAAGAAAATAATATAATTTTAGAGGATTTTTAATATGAAAAACAGATATGGAATAGATATTTGGAGTGATGATAATTTTTTTATTGAAGATGGAGTTGTAAAAGTAAACTACAAACCATATCCATCTTTAATCAAAATTGTAAAAGATGTAAGAAAACAAGGATTTAAAGGACCCCTACTTTTAAGATTTCCACACATTACGAAAAAACAAGTTAAAACACTTTTTAACACTTTTAATGCAAGTATAAAAGAGTATGACTATAAAGGAAAATTTAATGCTGTTTTCCCTCTAAAAGTAAATCAGTTACCAAATTTTATTCATCCTTTAGTAAGTTACGGGAAAAAATATAACTATGGTCTTGAAGCTGGAAGTAAAGCTGAATTAATTATTGCTATGACTTACAACAATATGGGAAGCCCAATAACTATAAATGGTTTTAAAGATAAAGAGATGATACATCTATGCTTTATTGCTAAATCTATGGGACATGATATTACAGTTATTATTGAAGGTTTAAATGAGCTAGAGATGATTTTAGAAGTTCTAAAAGAGACAAAAATGGAAGCTCCAAATGTAGGTTTAAGAGTAAGACTTCATAGTGGAGGAAGTGGTGTTTGGGCAAAAAGTGGTGGAATTGACTCAAAATTTGGACTTACTTCAACAGAAATTTTAGAAGCTTTTGAGCTTATGCAAGAAAATGAACTTCAAGATTTATTAACAATGATTCATTTTCATATAGGTTCTGCTATGAATACTATTAAGCCACTAAAAAAAGCTCTTAGAGAATCAGGTCATATTTATGCTGAACTTAAAAATCTAGGTGCAAAAAAACTTAACTCTATAAATATTGGTGGAGGATTAAGTGTAGAATATAGTGCTTACGAACAATCTAGATTTTACTCTCTTGCTGAATTTGCAAGTGATGTTGTATTTACTTTAAAAGATATTGCAAAACAAAAAGGAGTTGAAGAACCAAATATTTTCACTGAATCAGGAAGATTTATAAGTGCAGCTTCAACTGTTCTTATAACTCCTGTTTTAGAGCTATTTTCAGCTGAATATGAACTTGACCACTTAAGACTAAAAGAGATAAATCCTCCTTTAATAGAAGAGTTAAGAGAACTTTTCAAAGATATGACAAAGAAAAAAGCCTATGAGTTTATGCATGATAGTATTGACCATTTAGAATCACTTTTAACTCTTTTTGATTTAGGTTATATTGATTTACAAGATAGATCAAATGCTGAAATATTAACTCATCAAATTATCAAAAAAGCCATTTCACTTCTTCAAGTTGATGATTATGAAGAGCTTAAAAGATTTGATAAAAATATTCAAGAAAAATATCTACTTAATTTCTCACTTTTCCAATCTTTACCTGATTATTGGGGAATCGACCAAGAGTTTCCAATTATGCCAATAACTCATTTGGATAAAAAACCAACAAGAAGTGCAAGTCTTTGGGATATAACTTGTGATAGCGATGGAGAAATTCCTTTTGATATGAAAAAACCTCTATATTTACATGATGTAAACTTAAATAAAGAAGATTATTTCTTAGGATTTTTCAATGTAGGAGCATATCAGGATACTTTGGGAATGAAACACAATCTTTTTTCTCATCCAACAGAAGTTAATGTTGTCTTTAAAGATGAAGAAGTAATTTTAGAAAAACTTTTGGAATCTCAAAAAGTTATAGATATTTTAGATGATATTGACTACGATACACAAGAGATACAAACAATTTTAAGCAGAAATCTTCCAAGTGAGACTTATGAGACCTTAAAAAAATATTTAGATGACAATAGTTATTTAAAAACAATCTGGAGTTATTACGATGACGAATGAAATAAAAAATGAAGAAGAAAAAATATCTTTGTGGAGTCAAATCAAAGAAGATTTTTCTGTTCCAAAACTAAATGACCCAGCTTTTAACTCAAACTTTGAGATATTTTTTAATTATCCTGGAGTTTGGGCAATTATAAATCATAGAATTGCAAATAGATTATATAAAAAAGGGTTTGAGAAACTTTCTCGTGCTATTTCTGGGATATCATCTTTTTTCACAAAAACAGATATTCATCCTGCTGCACAAATTGGAAGAAGAGTATTTTTAGACCATGCTATTGGAGTTGTTATTGGTTCAACTTCTATTATAGAAGATGATGTTTTAATCTATCAAGGTGTAACTTTGGGAGGAGTAAGTCTTGATAAAGGAAAACGACACCCTACAATTAAATCAAATGTAGTAATTGGAAGTGGTGCTAAAATCTTAGGAAATATTACAGTTGGTTCTAACTCAAAAATTGGAGCAAACTCTGTTGTAGTTACTGATGTTCCTGAAAACTCAACTGCTGTTGGAGTACCTGCAAGAATTATCAAAAAAGATAATAAAAGAGACAAAATGGCTCACAATGAACTACCAGATATAAACAAAGAGATGTTTAAATATCTAATAGAAAGAATAGCAAATCTCGAGTGTTCTATAAAAAAAGAGGAAAATTGTACTTTAGAAGAAAAAAATAAAATTTTGGAAAAAGAGTACAACGACTTTATAGATACTCTAAGTTCAAATAAAAAA
>JAGOHQ010000013.1:10201-12309 GCA_017996075.1 Aliarcobacter sp. | reverse complement strand
TCATCACCTAATGTTTGAAGTGTATTAAAAACTCTTTGACTCATCTCAGCTGCTGCTTTATTTGTAAAAGTTAGAGTTAAGATTTCGCTAGGTTTTGCACCTTTTAGAAGTAAACTAATATATCTTACCGTTAATGCAAAAGTTTTTCCACTCCCTGCACTGGCTTTTAATGCTAAATATTTTTCCATAAATTCATTTTACTATATTTCATTTTAAAAGAGATTTTTAGATACAATCAAGACTTTAAAATTTACAAGGATATTTTTTATGACAAAAACAAATCCAAAAGTTCAAACTCTAATAGATGCTATTCCATATTTCAAAAAATTTTATGGAAAAACAATAGTTATAAAATATGGTGGAAGTGCACAAACAAGCGATGATTTAAAAGAAAAATTTGCTCAAGATATAGTTTTATTAACACTTTTAGGAATAAAACCTATAGTTGTTCATGGTGGAGGAGCAAGAATTACAGAACTTTTAACAAAACTTGAAATTCCTTCACATTTTGTAGATGGATACAGAGTTACTTGTAAAGAGAGCATGAGAGTTGTTGAGATGGTTCTAAGTGGAGAGATAAATAAAAATCTTGCTTCACTTTTAAATCATCATGGTGCAAAAGCTATTGGAATATCTGGAAAAGATAGTGGAATAATTAAAGCCGTTCCAAAAGATGGTGGCAAGTTTGGTTACACTGGAGATATAACTTCTGTAAATGGCGAACTTATAAATAATCTTATAAAAGATGGATTTATTCCAGTAATTGCTCCTATTGCAAATGGTGATGAACCAAATCATCCAGGTTACAATATAAATGCAGATGTAGCAGCTTGCGAAATTGCAATGGCTGTAAAGGCTCAAAAAGTTATATTTCTAACTGATACTGTTGGCGTTTTAAATAAAAGTGGCGAGCTAATCCAAACTTTAGATAAAGCAAATGTTGAAATGTTTAAAAAAGATGGAACAATTGCTGGTGGAATGATTCCAAAAGTTGATTCTTGTATAGAGGCTATTCATAATGGTGTAAATAAAGCTCATATTATAGATGGTAGAGTTGAGCACTCAATATTACTTGAGTTATTTACAAGTGATGGAATAGGAACTCAATTTATAAGAGTTGATAATCCAAATAATGGAATTGATATAGAAAAATTATTAAATAGTTAAAAGGAAGATGGTATGGGATTTATTGAAACAAGAGGAAATGATGGTAAAAGAGCAAAAGAAGTAAGCTTTAGTGAAGCTATTTTAAATCCAAGTAGCTCTTTTGGTGGACTTTATGTACCAAAAAATTTACCAAATTTAGGTGATAGCTTTATAGAAAACCATATAAACAAAAGTTATAAAGAGTTAGCTTTTGATATTTTAAAAGCTTTTGAGATTGATATTGATGATAGTGAAATACAAAAAGCATTAGATTTATATGATAATTTTGATAATCCTTTAAATCCAAGCCCTGTTGTAAAAGTTAAAGATGATTTATATGTAAATGAGCAGTATCACGGTCCTACACGTGCTTTTAAAGATATGGCTCTTCAACCTTTTGGAAGTATTTTTAGCTCTATTGCACAAAAAAGAGGTGAAAATTACCTAATACTAGCAGCAACTTCTGGAGATACAGGACCAGCTGCTTTAAATACTTTTAGAAATAAAAAAAATATTCAAGTTGTTTGTCTATATCCAGATGGAGGAACTTCTGATGTTCAAAGACTTCAAATGGTTTGTGAAGATGGAGAAAATCTAAAAGTTTTAGGAATAAAAGGAAACTTTGATGATGCACAAAATGCTCTAAAATCTCTTTTAGCTTCAAATAGTTTTAAAGCAGAGTTGGAAAAAGATGATATTAAATTAAGTGCTGCAAATAGTGTTAATTTTGGAAGAATTATTTTTCAAATAATATATCACTTCTGGTCATATTTAGAACTTATTCGTCAAAATGCTATTAAAAATGGTGAAAATATATATTTAGTAGTGCCTAGTGGAAATTTTGGAAACGTTCTTGGAGCTTATTATGCTCAAAAGATGGGATTAAATATAGAGAAACTTTTAGTGGCTTCAAATGAAAATAACATTTTAACACAATGGATAAACACAGGAGTTTATGATAT
>JAGOHQ010000013.1:6893-10101 GCA_017996075.1 Aliarcobacter sp. | reverse complement strand
AAAATCAATCTTTCTTAAGTATCTTTATATTAAAATCTAAGCCGATTCTAATTTTAAAAAAAGGAAGCCAAATATGTCTAAAGATACAAATAGACGAGATTTTATTGGCTACTCATTTGCTGCAGTTGCTGCAGTTGGAGGAGCCGCATCTTTGTATGGTATGAAACAGGTATGGGATCCACTTCCTAGCGTTTTAGCTGGTGGATTTACAACTATTGATTTATCTGCTTTAAAAGCAGGAGAACCAGGAACTTTCACTTGGAGAGGGAAACCTATCTTTGTTTTAAAGAAAACTGCTGACATGGAAAGTAGTACAAGAGATTTAACTATAGGTAGTGACAGATATACTGTTGCTATTGGTCTTTGTACTCACTTAGGATGTATTCCTGCGTGGAAAAAAACTGAATGGAAATGTGCATGTCACGGTGGTATTTTTGATGCTAGTGGAAAAGAAACTTTCGGACCACCTCCTAGACCACTTGATTTACCTCCATTTGAAGTAAAAGGAAATACAATTGTTCTTGGAAACGAAGGACCTGAGTATCAAAATATAGCACAAACGCTAAAAGCATAAGGAGGCAATAGATGGCAAAATTTGAAAAAGCTAACTCTGTTGGCGAATGGTTAGAACAAAGACTTAATATAAAAGCAATTAACAAAGTTATGATGACTGAGTATTGGATTCCTAAAGATATTAACTTCTTATGGGCAATGGGAGTACTATTAGCTACTACATTTACTATTTTAGTTATATCTGGATTATTCTTAATGATGTACTACAAACCTGACATCAATTTAGCATTTGATTCAGTTAACTATACAATTATGCAAGAAGTTGCATTTGGTTGGTTATTTAGACATATTCATGGAGTTGCTGCTTCTGTTATATTCTTAATTATATATATTCATATGCTAACAGGTATCTACTATGGTTCATACAAACAAGGTAGAGAGATGATTTGGATATCAGGAATGCTACTATTTGTTACATTTAGTGCTGCTGGTTTCTCTGGATATATGCTTCCTTGGGGACAAATGTCTTACTGGGCTGCAATGGTTATTACAAATTTATTTGGTGGAGTTCCTGTTATTGGAGATGCACTAGTTGTTTGGATTAGAGGAGATTTTAACGTTGCTGATGCAACACTTACAAGATTCTTTATGTTACATGTATTCTTATTACCAATAGCAATTATGGGATTAATAGGTTTACACTTCTATACATTAAGAATTCCTCACGTAAACAATCAATCTTCTGATGAATTTGATTTTGATGCTGAAGCTGAAAAATATTTAAGTGGAAATAAAAAAGAGTCAAAAGTTATTCCTTTCTGGCCTGTATTTATCTCAAAAGATTTAGCAGTTCTTGGAGTATTTTTAATATTCTATTTCTATTTAGTATTCTTCCACTATAGTTTTGCTATGGACCCAGTTAACTTTGATCCAGCTGATCCTATGGTAACACCAGCTCATATCTATCCAGAGTGGTATTTCTTATGGTCTTATGAGGTTTTAAGAGGATTCTTCTTTGATATTGCTGGAATTAAAGCATTTGATATTGGTTTAATTGCATTTGCATTTGCAAATGGTATCTTCTTTGTTTTACCATGGTTAGATAGAGATAATAAAATTTTACCAGCTCATAAAAGACCACTATTTTTTATCTGGTTCTGGTTATTAGTTGTAGATTTAATCGTATTAACTGTTTATGGAAAACTTCCTCCAACAGGTACAAATGCTTGGGTAGGTTTCTTTGCAGCAGTAGCATTTATACTACTATTTGTTCTACTTCCAGTTATTACAAAACTTGATCAAAAAAGAAGAGGGTAAAAGATGAGAGAATTAAAAATTTTAGCAGTAGTAGTAGTATTAACTCTTATTACTTACTGGGGAGTTGAGCCTTTTGCTCACTCACAAATGCATCCGCATGTTGATCCTGTAAACTATAACTTTGAAGAATCTGATAGAACTACTTCAAAAGAAGCAGTTGAAAAAGCACAAAAAGCTTTAGCTGAAGCTGAGAAAAAAGCAGATGAAAAAGCTATTAAAGGAGCAAAAGCTGATTTAGAAGCAGCTTTAACTTTTGAAAAAACTATCAATGCTTTTTGGGATGCTAATAAAGCTGCAATAACTGCAACTCCTAATGTTGCAAATGGTGAAGCTTTAGTAACGGCAAACTGTACAGCTTGTCATAGTATTGAATCAAAAGGTTTTCCAAAATTAATGGATGATGCATCTACAGCTGGTGCTTATGGTGTTGCAACTCCTGATTTAGGAAGCGCAGGTAAGCTTTATTCTAAAGATTATTTAATTGCTTTTATTAATAATCCAGCACTTGCATCAAAAGTTTCTCATAAATTTACAGATGGAAGATCTCATCCAATGCCTAGTTATGAGTTAATGAATACTCCGCAAGAGATTGCTGATATGGTTGCATATTTACAATCAATTGCTCCAAAAGAGATGACAAATAAAGAAGTTTTTGCTGATGCTTGTCAAAGATGTCATGGTATCAAATATGCTGATATGCAAAAAGGAACAATGGGTGCATTCTCACCTGATGCTGATATTACAAAATATATGGGAAAACTTCCTCCAGATTTATCTCAATATATTATTAGTAGAGGTCCTGATTATTTAGGTAAATTTATAAATGACCCTCAAAAACTACTTGAAGGTACTGCAATGCCAAGAGTTGGTTTAAATCAAGAGTCACAAGAACAAGTTATAAAATACATGGAAGAAATTGGAGCTTCTAAAAAAGCGGAAAGAGAAGAGTTAGGTCCTAAATTCCTAATCTATCTAGTAATTTTCGCAATCTTTGCATTCTTATGGAAAGCAAGTAAATGGAGAGATGTTCACTAAGAACATCTATTCAAAATTAAAAAGCTAGAAGTTACTACTTCTAGCTTTTTTTATTTCTATTTTATAATATTATTTTAGAAGTAGCAGATATTATAGCTGTTTGTGATTTTAAAATAAGATTTGAACTAAATCCAACAATAAAATTCTTATTAAAAAGTTCTCTCTCTCTTTTTGAAAATCCACCTTCTGTTCCAATCATTAAAGTTTTAATATCTAATACTTTACTATCTATAGAAGTTTGAGAAAAATCTAAAAAATATGTATCTGGATTATCTGCTATAAAAGTATCAATATTTTTATAAATATCAAGTTTTATAATGCTACTTCTTCCACATTGAGATGA
>JAGOHQ010000013.1:0-6793 GCA_017996075.1 Aliarcobacter sp. | reverse complement strand
TACAGCATTGCTCAAATGATATATTGGTGTCATAAATTTTAATCTTTTTGCCAAAGATATAAAATCTTTTTTTGTCACAACAGAGTATAAATTAAATAACATTATTCCTAAAAAAATATATATCGCATAAATATGAGTTGTTATCGCACTTTGCATTAGTTCCATATTAAGTTTATCTCACTTTTAAAAATTTTTGCTATTATATCCAACTTATAATAAGTTTATATTTTTCAATATTTTCATACATTTTTATACAATATAAGGATTTTTTAGTTTATGAATCAAAATTTTAATAAAAAAGCAGTCGTAATATTAAGTGGTGGAATGGATTCCGCTTTAAGCTCTTATATCGCGAAAAACAGTGGTTATGAATTAATAGCAATTCACTTTAACTATGGTCAAAGAACTCAAGATAGAGAATTAAAGGCATTTAGAGATATTTGTAAAGAGTTAAATGTTTTAAATAAATATGAGATTGATATTCCATTTTTTACCCAAATTGGATCTAGTGCTTTAACTGATAAAAATATAGATGTTCCAATAGATGGGATTGAAAAAGGTGTTGTTCCAATTACTTATGTTCCATTTAGAAATGGAATATTTTTAAGTATCGCAAGTGCAATTGCGGAAAAAGAGAATGCAAGTGCAATCTATATTGGCGTAGTAGAAGAGGATAGTTCTGGTTATCCAGATTGTAGTGATAGTTTTATTCAAAATATGCAAAAAGCTATAAATGAAGGTACAAAAGAGGATACAAAAATAGAGATTATAACTCCTCTTGTTCATTTAAGTAAAGCTGAAATTGTAACAGAAGCAATAAAATTAAATGTTCCACTAGAACTTACTTGGTCTTGCTATAAAGAGGAGATTGAAGCTTGTGGAGTTTGTGACTCATGTAGACTTAGATTAAATGGATTTAAAGAAGCAAATCAAAAAGATTTAATACCTTACAAGGAGAGTTGAAATGTGGGAAATTTCAAAAGAGTTTGATTTTTGTTATGGACATAGAGTTTGGTCACAATCATTAAATGTTGAATTTTCACTTGATAGCTGTCTTATGTGTAGGCATCTTCATGGGCACCAAGGTAAGGTAATTGTATATCTAAAGTCTGATACTCTAAAAAGTGGAATGGTTACAGATTTTAAACACTTAAATTGGTTTAAAAAGTTTTTAGATGATGTAATTGATCACAAATTTATTATTGATATAAATGATCCACTTTTTTCAACACTTATTCCAAATGTAGATAAAAAAGATTTGATTAGCTTTAAAGAAGATTACAAAACAGTAGACCTAACAAATTTTAAAAATGAACTGCTAGAGCTTTATGAGAGTTATATTATTGTAGATTTTGTACCAACTAGTGAGAATATTTCAGCTTGGCTTTTAAAAATTGTTCAAAATAAAATGGATAAATTAAGTATAAAAGTTTCAAAAATAGAGTTTTTGGAAACTCCAAAGAGTAAAAGTACTTTTTATGCTAGAAGTTAATGAGATTTTTGGACCAACAATTCAAGGAGAGGGAAAATTAATTGGCTCTCCTTCAATTTTTATTAGGTTTGGAAAATGTAACTTTAAATGTGTTGGATTTAATGTAGAGTATGAAACTCCAAGTGGAGTTAAAAAGTGTGCTTGTGACTCTTACTATGCTGTTGATATGGAGTTTAAAGATAGTTGGAAAAGTTATGAAAATCATCTTGATATAGTAAATATTACTAATAAACTTCTTGAAAATTATAGTTATAAAAATAGTGTTGATGTAGTAATTACAGGTGGTGAGCCACTTTTATATTGGAATAATCAAGAGTTTCAAAATCTGATAAAACATTATATTAATAAAAATCAAAGAGTGACTATTGAAACAAATGGATCTTTAAATATAGATTTTCAAGAAGAGTATCAAAAAAATATTCTATTTTCAATGAGTGTAAAATTAAGTAACTCTTTGGAGCCTTTAAAAAAAAGAGTTAATAAATCAACATTAACAAAAATCCTACAAAATACAAAAGAGTCTTATCTTAAATTTGTAATTGGTGATGATTTTTTAGAAAATGCAATAGTTGAAATTGAAGATATATTAAAAAATATTCCACAATGTGAAGTCTATTTAATGCCTCTTGGAGATAATTCAAAAACTATTGATGATAACTCAAAAGAGGTTGTAAATCTATCAATTAAATATGGATTTAAATACTCTGATAGATTACATATTAGATTATGGGACAATAAAAGAGGAGTTTAATATAATTAAAATATTGTTATAATAAACAATTATGTAAAAAAATAAAAAGGTAAAATATGAAATTTAGTGGAAAAAATGTTTTAATAACAGGAGCTAGTAAAGGTATAGGAGCAGAAATTGCAAAAAATCTAGCAAGCTATGGTTTAAAAGTTTGGATAAACTATAGAAGTAAGATTGAAGAAGCAGAAGCTATAAAAGAACAAATTGAGAAAGCTGGAGGAACAGCAGCAATTATAAAAGCTGATGTATCAGTAGAAGAACAATTTATAGCAGCTATTAAAACAATAATTGAAAGTGATGGAGAGTTAGCATATTTAGTAAACAATGCTGGAATTACAAAAGATAAACTAGCTCTGAAAATGAGTGTTGAAGATTTTACATCTGTAATTGATGCAAATCTTACTTCAGCATTTATTGGTTGTAGAGAATTTTTTAAACAAAGAGGGAAAAAAGGTTTTGGTTCTGTTGTAAATATATCTTCAATTGTTGGTGAGATGGGAAATCCAGGACAAGCAAACTATTCAGCTTCAAAAGGTGGATTAAATGCTATGACAAAATCATTTGCAAAAGAAGCCGCTAGTAGAAATATCAGATACAATGCTATAACTCCAGGATTTATTCAAACAGATATGACAGATTTATTAAAAGCTGAAGTAAAAGCTGATTACGAAAAAAATATTCCTCTTTCAAGATTTGGAAATCCAAGTGAAATTGCAGATGCAGTAGCATTTTTACTAAGTGACCACTCATCTTATATTACAGGTGAAATACTAAAAGTAAATGGTGGATTATACGTTTAAAGTTTATCTTTAAACTATAATTTCTTCAAATTAAAAAGTTTTTAAAACTTTTTTGCTATAATTTTGGGACAATTTTATTAAAGGAATTAAAATGGCATTATTAGATGATGTAAAAGCTGTTGTTGTTGATCAATTAGATTGCGATCCAGCTGAAGTAAAAGAAGATTCAAAGTTCATTGAAGACTTAGGAGCAGACTCACTAGATGTTGTGGAGCTTGTAATGGCTTTAGAAGAGAAATTTGATATCGAAATCCCTGATGAAGAAGCTGAAAAAATATTAACTGTTGGTGATGCAATATCATATATTGAAAACAACAAATAGTTTTTTCTTTTTTTAGATAAAAGAGTCTCTCTTTTATCTATTTGTTTTTATTATTGAGTTTTTGGTTTAAAAATTGAATAGTTTAAATAAAATATTGGAGCATTATTAGATGAAAAGAGTTGTTATTACAGGATTAGGTACTATAAATTCTACTGGACATAGTGTAAACGAATCTTTTGATGCCGTTGTAAACGGTGTTTGCGGAATTGATAAAATTACACTGTTTGATACAACTGATTTTTCAGTACAAATTGCAGGAGAAGTTAAAAACTTTGATCCTGAAACTGTTATGGATAAAAAAGAAGTGAAAAAAGCTGATAGATTTATTCAATTAGGAATAAAAGCAGCTTTAGAAGCTATGATTGATAGTGGTTTTGTTACAAGTGAAAACAAAAAAGTAGATGATTCAATAGCAAATAGATTTGGAATAATTTCAGGTTCTGGAATTGGTGGATTAAGTACAATCCAAAAAAATTCTACAATTTGTGATACAAAAGGTTCTAGAAAAATATCTCCATTTTTTATACCATCATCTTTAGCAAATATGCTAAGTGGATTTATCTCTATTGAACACAACTTAAAAGGTCCATCTTTAAGTCATGTTACTGCTTGTGCTGCTTCAACTCATGCATTAAGTGATGCTATGAAAACAATTGTTTTAGGTGGAGCTGAAAGAATTTTAGTTGTTGGTGCTGAAAGTGCTGTTTGTGGTGCTGGAGTTGGTGGATTTGCTGCCATGAAAGCATTATCAACACGAAATGATGACCCTAAAAAATCTTCAAGACCTTTTGATATAGATAGAGATGGTTTTGTAATGGGAGAAGGTGCTGGTGCTTTAGTTGTTGAAACTCTGGATAGTGCAATAGCTAGAAATGCAAAAATTTATTGTGAGATTATTGGATTTGGAGAGAGTGGTGATGCAAATCATATCACTTCACCTGTAATGGACGGTCCATTAAGAGCTATGAGAGCTGCATTTGAAATGGCAAAAGATTTAACTGGGGAATATCCAAAAATTGATTATATAAATACTCATGGAACTTCAACTCCTGTTGGAGATAAAAATGAGACAGCTGCAATCAAAGAACTTTTTGGTGGAAAAGAGAAATGTCCTCCTGTATCATCAACAAAAGGTCAAATTGGTCATTGTTTAGGTGCAGCTGGAGCTATTGAAGCTATTATGGCGATTAAAGCTTTAAATGAAGGTATTATTCCTCCTACAATAAATGTTGATAACCAAGATCCAGAATGCGATTTGGATGTTGTTCCAAATGTTGCTAGAAAAGTTGATTTAATAACTGTTATGAGTAACAATTTTGGTTTTGGTGGAACAAACGGTTCAGTAATTTTTAAAAAATTTACAAAATAAATCTAAACCTTAAAGGGTATTATTACCCTTTTTATTAAGGAAAAATATTGGCTACTTACTTAGAATTTGAAGAAAAAATAAGAAAAATTGAAGAAGATATAATAATCGCAAAAACAAAAGCAGATGAACCTGCTGTTGAAATATTAAATAAAAAGTTAGATAAAGAAGTTGAAAAAACTTTTAAAAATTTAAATGATTATCAAAAACTTCAACTAGCACGTCATCCAGACCGTCCTTATGCACTTGATTATATAAATGCTCTTTTGTCAAATGCTTATGAAATTCATGGCGATAGACACTTTGTGGATGATAATGCAATTGTTTGTTATTTAGGTTTTATTGGAACTCAAAAAACTTTAATAATTGGTGAACAAAAAGGTCGTGGAACAAAAGAGAAGTTAAAAAGAAACTTTGGAATGCCTAGTCCTGAAGGTTATAGAAAAGCTTTAAGAGCTGCTATGATAGCAGAAAAATTTCAAATTCCTATTCTTATGTTAGTTGATACTCCCGGTGCATATCCAGGACTTGGAGCTGAAGAGAGAAATCAAAGTGAAGCAATTGCAAAAAATCTTTATGAATTTGCAAATCTTACAACTCCAACTGTTTCAGTTGTAATTGGAGAAGGTGGAAGTGGTGGAGCTTTAGCTATATCTATTGCTGATAAACTTGCCATGATGAGATATTCTGTATACGCTGTTATTTCACCAGAAGGGTGTAGTGCTATTTTATGGAATGACCCATCAAAAGTTGAAACAGCAGCTCAAGCACTTAAAATTACAGCCGAAAATCTAAAACAACAAAATCTAATAGATGATGTTGTAAATGAGCCTTTAATTGGTGCTCATAGAAATAAAGATGATGCTTATATGGCTTTAAGAGAGTATTTTTTAAACTCTGTTGAAGAGCTTAAAAAACTAACTCCAAAAGAGAGACAAGAGAAAAAGTATCAAAAAATTATGAATTTAGGATCTTTTTCTGAGTAATAAGTAAGATAAACTTTTTTAGTTTATCTTATAAATCGTTTTTGTCCCTAACCAATCTTCCAACTTTTTCACCACCAATTAAATGAAAATGTAAGTGTGGAACTTCTTGTCCTCCATCATTTCCGATATTTGTAATCATTCTATAACCACTTTTAACTATTTTTAACTCTTTTGTAACTTTTTTTATAAAACTACTTAAATCAGACATAATATCAGATGGAGTCTCTTCAAATGAATCATAATGAGATTTTGGAATTACTAAAACATGTACCTTTCTTGTAGGGTTTATATCATGAAAAGCCAAAAAATTATCATCTTCTAATACAATATTGCTAGGTATCTCTTTATTTACAATTTTGCAAAAAATACACATATTATCTCCTTGATTATTTATAATAAATTATAACCAAACTCTAATAAAAAATTAGGTATAATCGCAACTTTAAGAGATTATAAATACATATTTTGTAAAAATAAATTAGAGATTAGGAATAAAAATTGGAACTTTGGATAAAGAAAATCGAATCTGCTTCAACACTTGAAGAACTGGAGAGTTTAAGAGTTGATACCCTTGGAAAAAAGGGAGTTTTGACTATAGAATTTGCAAAAATGAAGGATATTCCAGCTGTTGATAAAAAATCATTTGCAGAAAATCTAAATAGACAAAAAGATCAAATAACAAAGGCTTTAGATAGCAAAAAAATAGAGCTTGAAATAATTGCTTTGGATAAAAAATTACAATTTGAAAAAATTGATGTTACAAAGTTTAATAACGAACTTAGCTGTGGTGCTGCTCACCCAGTTGCAGAAACTATGAATAGAATCATTAACTACTTTTTGAACCTTAATTTTACAGTTGAAGAAGGTCCATTAGTAGAAGATGATTTTCATAATTTCCAAGCTTTAAACCTACCTGAATATCATCCAGCAAGAGATATGGCAGATACTTTTTATAACAAAGATTATACACTTTTAAGAACTCATACTTCACCTGTTCAAATAAGAACAATGTTAAGTCAAAAAGCTCCTATAAGAATGATTGCTCCAGGAACTGTTTTTAGAAGAGATTTTGATAT
>JAGOHQ010000012.1 GCA_017996075.1 Aliarcobacter sp. | reverse complement strand
AATAATTACATTTCGTAAAAAATAAAAAGAAATTTAAAGAAAGGTTGAAAATATGATGACTTCTGCGATAGATTTATCAAAACTTACAGCAAAAGATGATTTAACTCCAGTTCTTGGTGGTTATTGGCCAGGGATTCAAATTTATTATCCCCCTATAAAGTTTAACCCGCTAGATGGTTCTTATGAGAGTATAGAACAAGCGAAATTAAGACTTCAAAAACACGCTTATAATACAAGAGCGCATACAGTTTTATTTGACTTAGAAGATGGATGTAGACAAAAAGCTATGAGTAGAGAGCTTTTAATTCAAGAGTTACCAAAATTTCCTCCTAGAGATTTTCAAATAGCTATTAGAATAAATCCATTTAGAACTGAAGAGTATGAAGAGGATTTAAAAATGCTTAAACAAATTCATCAATATATTGATGTAATAGTTTTAGCAAAAGCTGGAGAAGTTTATGGAAGTGCTGAAATTAGAGATTTATCTTCTTGGTTAATCTCTATTGGAAGTAATCTTACAATTCAACCAATAGTTGAGCATCCAAAATCTTTGAGAATTGCTGATAGATTAATGGAATATTCAACTGTAAAACATATAGTATTTGGAATTCACGATTTTTCAAAAGCTATGGCATATAAAATAACTCCTAAAGGTTGGATTGACGAGCTTGAAACTTACTTTGATATGCTAACTTTAGAAGCTAGAATTAAAGGAAAAGGTGTAATTGGTGGAGTTGAAGTTATGCTAACTCCTCACTCACTACCAAGTAATTGTGTTGAGAAAAAAGATATTAGAAGATGGTTAGATTTACATGGAGATGAAGCTAGTAAATATGTTTACTCTCATGCTTTAAGAGAGAGTTCTATGGGATTAACTGGTAAACAAGTTATTACTCCAAACCATATAAATATCTGTAAAGTTGCATTTACTCCATCTCCAAATGAGATTACAAAAGATGTTTCTATCTTAAAAGCAGCTCTTGAAGCTGATGCTCTTTTAAGTGGTGCGATTAGATACGAAGGTGAAATGCTTGATCCTCCAATGTTTGGTAAATCTTTACAAAATATTTTAAGAGCTTATGCTTTAAAAAGTTTAACAAAAGAAGATGAGTTATTTGCACTTTCAGTATTAAATAAAATGCCTCTGCATACATTTAAAGAAAACTGGCCATATGGTCAATTGTAATAATTATAGGAGATTAAAATGAGTCAAACAGTAAAATTAGATATACCTGAGTTTTTAAATATAGGTATTGCTTGTACATCAGCTTGGGTTGGTACAGCAAAAGAGAACAATGTTGCTATGATTATTGAAGATGATAAACTAGGAACTGATCAAGTTACATATAAAGAGTTAGCTGTTAAATCAGATCAAGTTTCAAACTTTTTTACTCAAGAAATAGGTTTAAAACCAAGAGATAGAGTATTGGTTTGTCTTAAAAATTCACTTGCATATCCAATCTCTTTTTTTGGAGTAATGAAAGGTGGAATGATTGCAGTTCCAACTTCTACACTTTTAAGTGGTAGCGAAGTTAAATATCTTGCAGAAGATTCTCAAGCAAAAGCTATAGTATTATCAGCTTCTATGTATGAAAATTTAGTTCCATATTTATTAAATCTTGATAACTTAAGAACTATAATAATTGCTGGAATTGATAGCACTGATGGTCTTAAAAAACCAGAAGGTATTGAAATATTTGCTCTAAATCAAATATTTAATAATACAAGCAAAACACCAAATCACTATAATTCAAAATCAGGTGAGCCTGCATATTTAGTTTATACATCTGGGACAACTGGTTATCCAAAAGGAGTTTTACACTCTCATAGATCACTTGTTGGAAGAAAACCAGCAACAGATTTTTGGTTTGATTTTAAAGAAAACGACAGAATCATGCACTCTGGGAAGTTTAACTGGACTTATGTTTTAGGATCAGCACTTATGGATCCACTATTTAATGGTCACACAGTTATTGCATATGAAGGTGCAAATGATGCATCAACTTGGATTAATTTAATCAAAAAACATAACTGTACAATATTTATTGGAGTTCCAACAATATATAGACAAATTATTCAGAAAACAGATTTTAAACTTGATGATTGTCCAAGTTTGAGATATTGTATGAGTGCTGGAGAGCATTTAAGTGATGAGATGCTTGGACTTTGGAGAGATAGATTTAAACAAGATATTTATGAAGCTATTGGTATGAGTGAATGTTCATACTATATTTCTCACTCAAAAAATAATCCTATAAGACCAGGAAGTGCAGGTTTTCCACAACCAGGACATATTGTAAAACTTTTAGACCCTGAAACTTTAGAAGAAGTTGGAGTTGAAGAAGAGGGAATGATTTGTATTGGAGAAGATGATCCAGGATTATTCTTAGAGTATTGGCAATTAGAAGAAGAAACTTTAAAATCAAGACATGATGGATACTTCTTTACAGGTGATTATGCAAGAAAAGATAAAGATGGATATATCTGGTTTATTGGTAGAAAAGATGATATTATCAATACTTTTGGATTTAGAGTAAGTCCACACGAGATTGAAAGAGTTGTAAAAACTCATGAAGATGTAGCTGATTGTGTTGCTTTTGGTCTTGATATTGAAAAAGAGAAAACTATTGTTGCTATTGCTGTTGTTGGTCATTCAACTATAAGTAAAGAGAAAGAAGCTGAGATTTTAAAATTTGCTCAAAATAATCTTGCAAAATATAAAGCTCCTAAAGAGATTTTTATAATGTCTGATTATCCAAGAACAAAAAATGGAAAAGTTCTTAGAAAACAATTAGTAAAAGATCTACACGAACAATATTTTGCAATAACAAAAGGTGAAGAGATAGTTGAGTATAAAGCTAGAAGATCTATGTTATTGGTTCCTTCATATAACAAACACAATGTAGAAAAAGCTAGAACAGTTTTAGCTGATACTTTAATTTTCGATTTAGAAGCTATCTTAGAAGACCAAAGAGAGTTAGCAAGAGAGACTTTAAAAGATATTTATAAAGAGGGTGGAGCTAAATTTGGAGAGAGTGAAAGAGTATTAAGAGTAAATAATCTAGGAAGTGAAGATCTTAAAAAAGATTTAGCTTTAGCAAAAGAGATTGAACTTGATGCATTATTATTCTCTAAAATTGACACAAAAGAGGATGTTTTAGAAGCTGTTAAGTTAATCGAGGGAGTAAATCCAAATCTTACACTTATGATTATGATTGAAACACCTCTATCTGTTTTAAATATTCAAGAAATTTGTGCAGCTAGTTCAAAAGTTGAAGTTGTTGTTGTTGGTTCAAATAAACTTGCAAATAGGCTTCAAATTGATATAAAAAGAGGTTCAAAAGCTATTGTTACATATTTAGCACATATTGCACTTGCAGCAAAAGCTTATGGAAAAACAGTAATAGATGGTCCACATTTTGATGTAAAAGATGAGTTCGCTTGTGAAGATTCTACAAAAGATGCATTTAATTTAGGATTTGATGGAAAATCTCTTGTACATCCAATACAAATTGAGTATATAAATGATATATTCACTCCAAAACAAAGTGAAGTTGAAGATTATGAAGATATGATCAACAAATATGAAGAAGCAAACAAACACGGTAAAGAGGTTATTTTACATAACAATAGATTAGTTGATTCTTCAAGAATTGCATGGGCTAGAAAGATGATTAAGTTATACGAAACTTATAAAGCTTTAGGTCAAAATCTATTTGGAAAATAAGGAGAAAAATTGTCAAAAATTAGCAACAAAATAAACTTTGGTAACTATTTTGAAGATTTTAGTATTGGTCAAAAAATAGTTCATCCACTTCCTAGAACTATAAGTGAAGGTGATGTATCTTTATACATCGCTTTTACAGGTTCTAGATTTTCTTTGCACTCAAGTGATGTTGTAGCAAAAGAAATTGGATATGACAAAAGACCAATTGATGATATTTTAATGTTTCATTTAACATTTGGAAAATCTGTTCAAGATATCTCTTTAAATGCTATTGCAAATTTAGGGTATGCTGAAATATCTTTCCCAAATCCAGTTTTTATAGGTGATACTGTATCAATGACTTCAAAAGTTATTGGATTAAAAGAGAACTCAAATGGAAAAAGTGGAGTTGTATATGTTCACTCTATTGGAGTAAATCAAAATGGAAATGAAGTTTTAAATTTTAAAAGATGGGTAATGGTTCATAAAAAAGACCACGAAAACTTAAGTGGTATAAATGAAGTTCCAACTTTTGAAAAAGCAACTCCAATTTTAGATAAGATTAATATTCCAACTATAAAATGTGTTGATACAGATACTAGTGGTGGAGATTATTTCTTCGAAGATTATGAAGTTGGTGAGAGACTTAATCATCCTGAGGGAATAACAATAGATAATAGTGACCATACACTTGCAACAAAGTTATATCAAAACAATGCAAAAGTACATTTCAACGACCATATGATGAAAAGTACACCTATGGGTCAAAGACTTATGTATGGTGGAATTATAATATCAATGGCAAGAGCAATCTCATTTAACGGGCTACAAAATGCCCAATGGGTATATGCAATAAATAGTGGAAACCACTGTAATCCAACATATGCAGGAGATACAATCTATGCTTATAGTGAAATTTTGGAAAAAATTGATCATAAAAGAGAGGATATTGGACTTTTAAGAGTTAGAACTGTTGCTCTTAAAAATCAAAATCCAAAAGAGATTGAAAATGCAAAAGGTGAAGATGGTAAATATCTTCCAAATGTAGTTTTAGATTTGGATTACACAGTTGTAATCCCGAAAAAAGTTACTAAGAAATAGGTTAGTGAGAAAAGAAGCGACTCGTCGCTTCCTTTAGGATTTTGCTACTTTTAGCAATTTTTTATAAATTGCGTTAAAAAGTAGTCATTCAATGTAAGGTTCCCTTAAAATTTTTGGGAACCAAATTTTAAGGAGAATATTATGACACACCCAAAAGAAGCTTTATTTGAATCTGGTAAATCTTTACCAATTATTCCAACTTGTGAACACTTTGCGGGAAGCGAAAAGCTAATCCTAAAAGGTTTTGAAATGCAAAAAAAACTAGGACCTGTTTTTGATATTACTTGTGATTGCGAAGATGGTGCTGAAACTGGAAAAGAAGTTGAACATGCAAATATGATTGTTAGAGTTGTAAACTCTGCTGAAAATCCATATAAAATGGCAGGAACAAGAATTCACGACCATTCACACCCTGATTGGAGACAAGATGTTGATATTCTAGTAAGTGGTGCTGGAGAAAATTTAGCATATATAACACTTCCAAAATCAACTTGTTATGAAGATGCTAAAACTCAAATTGAGTATATTCAAGCTGTTGCAAAAAAAGCTGGAATTAAAAGAGAGATTCCAATTCATATCCTAATAGAAACTCATGGTGCATTACAAGATGTTGAGAAACTTGCAACTTTACCTTGGTTACAAGTACTTGATTTTGGTTTAATGGACTTTGTTTCTGGATACCAAGGTGCAATTCCAGCAATTAATATGAGAAGTCCAGGTCAATTTGATCACAGATTAATTGGAGCTGCTAAAGCAAGAGTTGCACAAGCTGCTATTCAAAATTGTGTAATTCCAGCACACAATGTAACTTTAGATTTAAAAAATCCATACCAAACATTTAAAGATGCAGAAAGAGCAAGAAATGAGTTTGGATTTATGAGAATGTGGTCAATTTACCCAACACAAGTTCAAGCAATCGTTGATGCTATGAAACCTGATTTTACAGAGCTTGAAGCTGCACAAAATATTTTAATCAAAGCTCAAGATGCTGAGTGGGGACCAATTCAGTATGATGGTGAATTACATGATAGAGCAACTTACAGATACTTCTGGGAATTAGTTCAAAGAGCTAAATATTCTGGTGCTAAATTACAAGATGAAGCAGAAAAAAGATTTTTTGCTTAATTTTTAATTGATTTAAAAAGCTACTCTTTTTTAAGGGTAGCTTTTTTTTAATTCATAAATTTTTGATATATTCCAAAACTAAACAATTTTTAATATTTTTAAAAATTTCCATATAAAATATGTTTTGTAAAAGCCAATTTTATATGGTGCATTGATATAATTAAAAGATTTCTAAAACCAAAAAAGGAAAAAATTAATGAGTAAAAAAATCACAGAACAAGATATTATTGATTCAGTTGCGAGTGCCTGTCAATTTATATCTTTTTATCATCCAGAAGACTTTGTAAAAGGTATGGTTGAAGCTTATGAAAATGAAAAAAGTGATGCAGCAAAAAATGCAATTGGACAAATCCTAATAAACTCAAAAATGTGTGCTTTAGGGCATAGACCTCTTTGTCAAGATACAGGAAGTGTTAATATTTTTGTAAAAGTTGGTTTAAAAGCAAACCTAGATATTACAAAAAATTTAGAAGATTTATTAAATGAAGGTGTAGCAAAAGGTTATACAGACCCTGATAATACTCTAAGATACTCAGTTGTAGCTGATCCTGCTGGAAAAAGAACAAATACAAAAAATAATACTCCAGCAGTAATTCATGTAAGTGTTGATAACTCTGATAAACTTGATATTACAGTTGCAGCAAAAGGTGGAGGAAGTGAAAATAAATCTAAATTTACTGTTTTAAATCCAAGTGATAGTATATATGATTGGGTTATGTCAAATGTAAAAGATATGGGTGCTGGATGGTGTCCTCCTGGAATTTTAGGAATTGGAATTGGTGGAAATCCTGAAAAATCAATGCTACTTGCAAAAGAGTCTTTAATGGGACATGTTGATATTCATGAATTAAAGCAGCGAGGACCTCAAACTCCACTTGAAGAGTTAAGACTTAAACTTTATGAAGATATAAATAAACTAGGAATTGGAGCTCAAGGTCTTGGAGGTTTAACAACAGTTTTAGATGTTAAGATTTTAGATTATCCATGTCATGCTGCATCACTTCCTGTTGCTATGATTCCAAACTGTGCTGCAACAAGACATATTCACTTTGAATTAGATGGAAATGGACCTGCTAAATTTGCTAAACCTGATTTAGACCTTTGGCCAGATATTGAACTTCCAATGGATACAATTAAAAGGGTAAATATTGAAGATTTAACAAAAGAGAATTTATCTCAATTTAAATCTGGTGATACACTTTTATTATCTGGAAAAATTTTAACAGCACGTGATGCTGCTCATAAAAAAATAGTTGAGTACAAAAATGCTGGAAAACCTCTTCCAAATGGTGTTGATTTAAAAGATAAATTCATCTACTACGTTGGACCAGTTGATCCAGTAAAAGGTGAAGTTGTAGGACCTGCGGGACCAACAACATCTACAAGAATGGATAAATTTACAAAAGATATGATGGAAATTGGAATAATGGGAATGATTGGAAAAGGTGAGAGAAAACAACCAACAATCGATTTAATAAAAGAGTACAAATCTATCTATCTTATAGCAACTGGAGGAGCTGCTTATTTAATTGCTCAATCAATTAAGGGTGCAAAAACTTTAGCATTTGAAGAGCTTGGAATGGAAGCTATTTATGAATTTGAAGTAAAAGATATGCCTGTAACTGTTGCTGTTGATACAGAAGGAAACTCTATTCATACAACAGGACCTGCTAAATGGAGAACTATTAATAAGTAATCCTTATTCTACAAAGAGCCACAAATATTATAGGCTCTTTGTAAATATTTTCTTAAATTACCCTTATAACAACAAACTATATTACTTTTTTCACTTTTTTAATAATTTTATCTGATAATATTTCATTTCAATATAGAATAGGAATTATAAATTATGAATTTAATAGAAGATTTAAAAGATTATTTAGGTTTTGCAGTTGCTGGAAATTTTGCAAATCACTTAGGAGAAGCTGGAGAAGCTGATGAGTTTTCTGTAATTGAAACAAAAGAGAAAGATGCACCAAAAGGGATGTTTCCTTTTTATATAAAAGGTCATGATAGCTTTCTAGGAACTTACCCTATTTGTGATGAAGTTATATTAACTCATGGAAGAGAAGATGATAAACTTCAAGTTGAAGCAGAAGTTGCTTTAATTTGTGATTTTGTCTATGAAAATGAAAAAGTAATAGATATTGTTCCAAAATATTTTACAGCATTTAATGACTGCTCTATTCGTATTCAAGATGGAAATAAACTAAGTACTAAAAAAAACTGGGGTTCTAAAACAAAAGGTATTTCTCAAGATATTATTCCTATAGATGATTTTAGTGAAAAAGGAATTTTAGGAAAATATCATATCTCTTCATTTATAAAAAGAGATGGAATTGTTTGCGATTATGGAACAACTAGTGCAGTTAAATCATATAGTTACTTTTTTGAAAAGCTAAAAGATTGGATGATTGATATTTTAAATTGCCAAGAAGATTGTGGACCACTTGAAGAGTTAGGGCAGTTTTTAAAATATGCGCACAATTCAAAAGGTATTTTAATAGCTGCAGGTGCAACAGCATATACAGATTTTGGAAAGAAAAACTTCTTAAAAAAAGGTGATGAGATTTTTGTATATGTTTACAATGCACACGCTCATAGTTTTCAAGATATTATGAATGATATGTGTGGAATGGATATATACCTAGGACAATGTTCAAAGCTACACCAAATAGTAAAATAGATTTTATTCCAAATAATAAGTAGCAGATTTTAAAATCTGCTACTCCCAATCTAAAAGTCTTTTCTCTCCTTGTAATGCTCTTATATCTGTAACATCTTGCGACATTTCAATTACACCTTTATAGTTTTTTTGCTCATCTCTTACAGCAAAATATCTTATATGCACAAATTTTCCTTTAAATGTAATCCAAAAATCAGCAATATCTTGACGCCCTGCTTTAAACTCTTCAAGAATTTTTAGAACCTGATCAACACTTTTTGGAGGGTGACAAAATTTAACCTCTCTTCCGATTATTCCAGCACTTCTTGGGAAAACTCTATCATCTCCACGATTATAAAAAACAACTCTATCATTTTCATCTACATAAGTAATATCTACGGGTAAGAACTTAAATATAAAGTTTACTTGTTCAGGTGTTAAAAAACCTTCATCATAATGAGTTCGTCCCTCAAGAGAGAATGGTAATTCTCTTCTTTTCTTATCCATACTTGGATGAATATACTCTGGTTCTAAATTTTTATTTTCATTATTTATAATCTCTGGAAATCTAGGAGGAGGAGTTGTAAACATCCAACCAATTTCGCTATCACCTTCATAAAACTCTTCCCAATCTTCCTCTTTTAATAGTTGCAAAGCATTTGGAAGAAGCCTATTCTCTTCTACATTTATTAAATGAATCAAATTATTATATAAATTTGTACATTTTTCTATAATTGAGTCAAAATCTTTTGCTTCAATACTAGCTCTTGCATCTTTTATTATTGCTCTAATATCATCATGAAAAGACCACATTCCTTGAGAAGGACCAGTCCAACCATATTTTTCAAGATAAGGAAAAAGCTGGTTCTCTTTTCTTGCAAAGTGCTTTTCTACTTCACAAATTTGGTTAAAAATATTATAAAATTTTTGATAATCTTTTTTTGGATCTGTATTAAAAAGTTCAGAAAATAGCTCTTTTATTAATATATTCTCTTCTAAATATACTCTTACTGGATGACCTTTTTTAAATATTTCAATATTATTTGATAAATCACTTAACATCTTAAATTCCTTTTATAAATATAGGATAAAGTTTATCCTATTTAAAAGTTTTGGATAATGATTTTAGTCAAGAGTAAATAATACTCAAACAAGCATTAATAAATATTTTACTAAATGCAAAAGATGCTATAAAAAATAATAATATTGAGAATGGAGAAATATTTATAAGTGTAAAGAAAAATAAATCTTCAGTTGAAATTTTAATAGAAGATAATGGCGGTGGAATAGATGATAAAGAAATTCTAAAATCAATATTTGATTTATATTTTACTACAAAAAAAGAGTCGCATGGAACGGGAATTGGCTTGTATATGACAAAAATAATTATTGAACAAAATTTAGGTGGAAAAATTAAAGCAAAAAATCAAAATAATGGATTAAAATTTAAAATTAAATTACCAATACTAACTATTTAAATTATAAAAAAATAAAAATTAAATATAAAAAACTCACAAAAAGAACACTTTTTTTATTTACAATCCGAAAATAAGTAGATATAATATTTATATCTATGAAATGACATTTTTAAACTACAAAAATGTTTTTATTAAAATAGAATTAGAGTATTAATTAAAATATCAATCAAAAGGGTGTTTATATGTTTGGAGCAGTATCAAATAGGGATTTAGAAGAGATAGATAAATATTTTCAACAATTAATTGAATTTTTATCTTACGAAAAGAGTGAATTTGAATATGTAGAATCAACAGGTAACAAAAAAGTTGATGATATGTTTAAAAATTGGAATCAACAAATAAAAAAGTTTGACAAAAGAACCAAAGATGATATGAGAGTTCTTGGAGAAATTGTTTTAACTGCTGATAAAGTTGAGCAAGGTATTTATAAATGCCGTATTAAAGGCGATAGTGATAATCCAACTATCTCTACTTTAAGAAACACTCTAAATAAAATGCTAATTAGTATTGATGATGCAACATCAAGAATTTCAAAAGTAGTAACTAGTTATACAAATGATGATTTTACTGACTATATAAAAGTTGTTGACAATTACAAAGATGACATGAAACTTCTAATGGAAAGTATCAATCTACTTGGAAAAGAGTTAGGAAGCAGTGCAAAGAATAATTTTCAAAATGGAGAGACTTTAGAAAATAGTGCTTCAACTATGACAAATTCTATGAATAATCTTGCAGAAAAAGCAAATGAACAAGCTGCATCTCTAGAAGAGACAGCAGCTGCGCTTGAAGAGATTACAAGTATTACAAGAAATAACACTCAAAATGCTACTAAAATGGCTACTTTGGGGCAAGTTGTAAAAAAATCTGTTCTTTCAGGTGAAGAGTTAGCTTCTAAAACAGCTTCTTCTATGGATGAGATAAATGAAAAAGTAAAAGCTATAAATAGTGCAATTACAGTAATTGACCAAATTGCATTTCAAACAAATATTTTAAGTTTAAATGCAGCAGTTGAAGCTGCAACTGCAGGAGAAGCAGGAAAAGGCTTTGCTGTTGTTGCTCAAGAGGTGCGAAATCTGGCAAATAGAAGTGCCGAAGCTGCTAAAGAGATAAAAAACTTAGTAGAAGAAGCGAACATAAAAACAAATGATGGAAAATTAATCTCATCTGATATGATAGAAGGTTATAAAGAACTAAATAAAAATATTTCTGAAACAATAAATATAATAGAAGATGTATCAGCAGCATCAAAAGAGCAAATGCTTGGAATTGAACAGATAAATCAAACTGTAAATATGCTAGATAGAGTTACTCAAGAAAACGCTTTTGAATCAAATCAAATAAAAGAGATATCTCAAAGTGTTTCTACATTGGCTTATGAATTATTAACAGATGCAAAAAGTAAAAAGTTTAACTAAGAGGAAAATAAGATGTCAAAAGAAACGGTACTAAATAAAAATGCATTTTTAGTAAGTGAAACAGATGCTAAAGGAATAATAAGATTTGCAAATGAAGATTTTTGTAATATTGCTGGTTATTCTCTTTCTGAAATGCTTGGAAAACCACATAATATGGTTCGACATAAAGATATGCCAAAGGCTGCATTTAAATCTTTGTGGGACACTGTTCAAAAAGGTGAGATTTGGACAGGATATGTAAAAAATGCAACAAAAGATGGTGGATATTATTGGGTTTTTGCAACTGTTTATCCATTTGAAAGTTGCGATGGTTCAAAAGGTTATCTGTCTTGTAGAAGAAAACCTTCTATCAAAGAGATAGAAAAAGCTGAAAAATTATATGAAGAAATGAGAAGAAATGAAAGAAATTAAATGATAAACTAACTTATTTAAAATATTTCTTATAATATTTAATTATATATTAGATTACTAAAAGGCGCATGTATGAATATAGAAAATATGAAAATCATTTCTATTGATGATAATAAAACAAATCTGCTAATTATAGAGAGTTATGCAAAAATTCTTAAACTTAATATCTCTAGTTTTTTAAATCCTTTAGATGCTGTTGATGAGTTAGAAAAAAATGATTATGATTTGATTATTGTTGATTATATGATGCCTGAAATGAATGGAATTGAAGTTATACAAAAAGTAAGAGAAACAAATCAAACTATTCCAATTATTATGCTAACTGCTGTTGGTGATGATATGGAACTTCAAATAAAAGCTTTGGAAGTTGGAGCAAATGATTTTTTAAATAAACCAATAAATGCCCCAGCATT
>JAGOHQ010000011.1 GCA_017996075.1 Aliarcobacter sp. | reverse complement strand
TCTTGATAAAAAGCATCTGTATAAAAAGAGAGTTCATTTTTCAAAGGCTCACCTTGTGATATTACTTTTATAAAACTCTTATTTGCTTCTATAATTGCTTTTTTATTTGTTGAAAATTTTATTGCATTGTCTATGAGATTTTTTAAAGCAATTGATATCATATATATATCAGCTTCAAACCAAAAATCCTCTATTTTTTGCTCAATATTATCTGGATTTATAAGCATTAAATCTGTTGTTTTTTTAAAAATTGATAAAAAATTTATCTTCTCTTTATAAATCATAGTATTTTTTGAAGTAAGTTTTTCAACAGTTGCTAGCTCTTTTATAATATCATCCATTCTTCTAAATGCTCTTTGAAGATTTTCTCTTGTCTTATCATCTTCTAAAGTTTCAGCAATAAACATAGCTTTTGTAATAGGAGTTTTAAGTTCATGCATCATATTTCTCATAAACAAATCTTTTGATTTTGATTGATTATTTATAATATTTATAGCTTCATTAAAGTTTTTAGCAATTGTGCCTACCTCATCATTACTTTTATATTCCAATTTTATATCTTTATTTCCATTCGAAAATTCAATAATTTGTCTGTTTAAAAGTTTCAAAGGTCGCAATTTTCTATTTAAAATTTCATATAAAAATATAAATATAATCAAAGAAAGAACAAATCCAGCAATTATAAATGCAAAATTGTAGTTATGATGTTTTGTATCTTTTAAAATAATATTGTAGCCATATCGTTGCACATATATGTAATACATATCATCAAACCTATAAACTCTATAAGTTCCAAGATAATTTTGTGTAATTTTTAACTCTTGAGCATTGTTTATAATCTCTAGTTTTCTATCTCTGTCTTCTATTGGTTTTACATTGAATTTTTTATAAAGTTCATTTAATCTTTGAGCATTTGGATGGTCTTGAAAAAGTATTAAAAAATTTTCAGCAATCATCTCATATCTATTTTGTAAACTTAAATCATGTCTCTCTTTGTCATATCTAATAAACATAGCAAAGGTTAAAAAAATGGATACAAAAGCTAATGTAAAAATTATATTTACAAAAGTTGATATAGAGATATTTCTTATCATATTAACTGATAACCAATACCTCTTACTGATTTTATATATTGTTTAGAGTTATCTATATTTGCTAATTTTGTTCTTATTCTTGAAATGATCACATCTATATTTTTTAAAGATGATTCATCTTCTATATTGTCACTTGTATAAATAAAATCTTCTCTTGAAACAACACCATGATTTCTTTGAATAAGAAGTTTTAAAATATCATATTCAGCCAGTGTCAATACCAAAGATTCACCTTTAAAAAGAATTTGCATATCACTCTCTTTTAGCTCAAAAACTTTATCTTTTTGTGATTTTTTATCATCAAGTTTATTATCAACTCTTTTTAAAATTGTTTTGATTCTAGCTTGTAACTCTCTTGGATTATATGGTTTTGGTAGATAATCATCAGCACCTCTTTCAAGACCCATAACTTTATCTAAAATATCATCTCTTGCAGAACTTATTATTATTGGGATTTGAGATTTTTCTCGTATTTTTGGAATAAGCTCCAAACCATCAATTTCAGGTAAAGTCAAATCTAAAATCAAAAGCTGATACTCTTTGCTTAAATTCAACATAGATAGTCCATTATATGGACTATCTGTTGTAGTTACTTCTATATCAAATGATTTTAAATAATCCGTAATGATTTGAGCTAGCTCTAAATCATCTTCAATCATAAGTATTTTAATAATAATTTATCCTTTTTATTGAATTACAAACATAAGCGTTTGCCCATATCTATTTATGTAAACTCGTTTATGTTGATTATTATATCTTTTTAATGCTGTTTCTATATTTGAATAATTTTTAATTTCAACATCTTCTATTTGAATAATAATATCACCTGCTAAAAACCCAGATCTTTCAGCTTTTGATTTTGGTTCTACATCTGTAATTAAAATTCCCATGCTCTCAAGTGGTAATCTATATTTTTTTATAATCTCAGCATTTATTGGACTTACTTTTAATCCATTTAAAATTGTATGGTCACTATCTGGTTGAACTCCTGAAATTATTGATCTATCAGCCAAAACTATCTCGACAACTATATCTTTTTTATCTCTTTCAATTTGAAGTGTAACCTTTTCATTTGGTTTAAAAGATGCAATTGCGTTTTGTAAGCTATTTCTATCTTTAGTCTCTTTACCGTTTATTGAATAAACTAAATCTCCTCGTTTTAAACCATATTTTGCTGCTGGAGTATCATTTGAAATATCTAAAATTATAGCTCCCTCTTTTCTTTTATAAACTTGTTGGCTATCTTTGTCTAAATCAACAATTACAACACCCAAATACCCTCTTATAACTTTTCCATCACTTACAAGTTTACCAACAACATCTTTTACCATTTCAACAGGAATTGCAAATCCAATACCATCATTTCCACCACTTTTTGATAAAATTGCTGTATTAATTCCTATTAAAGCACCTCTACTATCAACCAAAGCTCCACCACTATTTCCAGGATTTATTGAAGCATCTGTTTGAATATAATTTTCATATCTATTGATTCCTACTCTATTTTTATTTAGTGCAGAGATAATTCCCATAGTTACAGTATTTCCAACTCCAAAAGGGTTTCCAATAGCAAAAGTAACATCACCAACCAATAAAGAACTAGAATCACCTAATTTAATAGGTACTAAAGGCTTATTTATATCAATTTTTACAACAGCAAGATCACTATCACTATCTTTTCCAATTAGTTTAGCACTATATTCAGTTGGATCATCACCTATAGTTACATTTATCTCTTCAGCATTTTCAATAACATGATTATTTGTTACAATATATCCATCTTTTGTTACAATAACTCCAGATCCCAAAGATCTTTGAACTCTATTTTGTTTAAATTGATTTGAAAACTCTTCACCAAAAAATTTCTTGAAAAATGGGTCATCAAACATCTGTAAAGGCAAAGTATCAATATTAGGATTTACACTTCTTTTTGCAGAAATGTTTACAATAGAACTAACAGAAGATTTTATACTATTACCAAAAGATAAAATTTGATTTGGCTGATTTGGATTAACTCTTTGAGGATTTTTTTCCATCTCTTCAAATTCAATATTTTTTGCAAGCAAAGAGCTAGCTAGTAGTATAGTTGTAAAGAAAAGTTTTTTATTCACTTTTTAAATCCTTAATAATTAAAATTTATATTTAGAAATTTAACCTATCAATGTAAACTATTTTACAATGATAGGTTAATCAAGAGTAAATTTAACAAGCAAAAAAATTATAAATCTGTTTTTAATACGGCTCCACTACTTGCATTTGTAACTAAAGCTCTATATTGACCAAGCCAAGATGATTTAATAGGTTTTTTTATTGGTTTGAAATTTGCTTTTCTACGTGCTATTTCATCATCACTTAAATCAACGCTTAAAATATATTTATCAACATCAATATTTATAATATCTCCATCTTGTAATAAACCAATCATTCCACCTTCAGCTGCTTCTGGACTAACATGTCCAATACTAGCACCTCTTGTTGCTCCACTAAATCTTCCATCTGTAATTAATGCAACACTATCTCCTAAACCCATTCCCATAATTAAACTTGTAGGTGCAAGCATCTCTTGCATTCCAGGACCACCTTTTGGACCTTCATATCTAATTACTACAACATCGCCAGCTTTTACTTTTCCGCCAACTATTCCTTTTATAGCTTCAGCTTGTCCATCAAAACAAACAGCTTTTCCACTCATAGCTCTAGCTCCTGTAATTCCAGCAGTTTTTATAACTGCTCCTTGCTGTGCTAGATTTCCATAAAGAATAGCTAATCCACCAACTTCAGAGTAAGGGTTATCTATAGTGTGAATAATAGTAGTATCAAGAATTTTTGAATCTTTTATTCTCTCTTTTAAAGTTTCACCTGTAACTGTAAGATTATCTAAAAGAATATCATCTCCTCTTTTACTCATTTCATGCATAACAGCACTTACTCCACCAGCTTTATTTATATCTTCCATATGAACAGTCGTTAAAGATGGTGATATTTTTGCAATATGTGAAACTCTTTTTGATATAGCATTTATATCTTCAAGGTTAAAATCTACTCCAGCCTCTTTTGCAATTGCCAACATATGTAAAACAGTGTTTGAACTTCCACCCATTGCCATATCAACAGCAAAAGCATTTCTTACAGCTTTTTCATTTAAAATATTTTTTAATCTAAACTTCTCGCTATTTGTTTTATCAAGAGCTAATTCACAAACTCTTTTAGCAGCTTTTCTATATAACTCCTCTCTCTCTTTTGTAAGTGCTAAAATTGTTCCATTTCCAGGCAATGCAATTCCCATTGCTTCCATAAGAGTATTCATAGAGTTCGCTGTAAACATCCCAGAACAACTTCCTCCACCTGGACATGCATTACACTCAATATCTTTTAACTCTTCTTCACTGATTTCTCCAGCTTCAAACTTTCCAACAGCTTCAAAAGCAGTTGCCAAATCTATTGGTGTTCCATCTTTTTTATAACCTTTTTGCATAGCTCCACCACTTACAAAAACAGTTGGAACATTTACTCTTAAAGCACCCATTATCATACCAGGAACTATTTTGTCACAATTTGGAATAGCTATCATTGCATCAAGTTTATGAGCATTCATAACAGTTTCAATAGAGTTTGCAATTAATTCTCTACTTGGTAGTGAAAAAAGCATACCATCATGCCCCATAGCAATTCCATCATCAACTCCAATAGTGTTGAATTCAAAAGGCACACAACCATTTTTTCTAATTTCATCTTTTATAATTTTTGAAACTTTATCTAAGAAAAAGTGTCCTGGAATAATTTCTATAAAAGAGTTTGCAACTCCAATAAATGGTTTATTAAAATCCTCATCTTTAAGCCCTGTTGCTCTCAAAAGAGATCTATGTGGTGCTCTTGAATAACCTTTTTTTACTTCATCACTTCTCAATTTCAATCCTTTTAAACTTATAAAAATAAATAGTAGTGATTATACAAATATTCATTTTCAATCTCTATTAAATGGTATAAAAATTAAAATTTTTAAATTTTTTTAAAAAACTCTTGACAAATAAAAAAAAAGCTACTATAATTCCAGTCCAATTTAAGTGAAAGCTTAAAAAGGTTCTTAAATTTTGTGCGAGTGTGGCGGAATAGGTAGACGCGCGGGACTTAAAATCCCGTTCCGGTTTCGGAGTGTGAGTTCGATTCTCACCATTCGCACCATTAAGTTGTAGAGGATTGACAGAGTTGGTCGATTGTACCGGTTTTGAAAACCGGCGAGGTGAAAGCCTCCGAGGGTTCGAATCCCTTGTCCTCTGCCACTCTTTTTATAAAAGTAAATACACAAAAATATCATATTTTTTTTGGAGCTATAGCAAAGCTGGTAATGCCTCGGATTGCAAATCCGACATGCGTTGGTTCGAGTCCGACTAGCTCCTCCATTTCAAATTTCCACATATCATACTTTATATATTGTTAGTAAATTTTCTAAAAAAAATTAATTTATTACACAATTATTTCACAAATGTTTTGATATGATTCCGCAATTTGTTTTTATAAACAAAAAATTACATAAAAAGGTTTAAAATGAAAAAAGTATTATTATCATTAGCAGCAGCATCTTTATTATTTATAGGTTGTACAGAAGATAAAAAACCAGCTGAGACAAAAGTTGAAGCTCCTAAAACTGAAACTGTAGCACCAGCTCAAGAGAAAAAAGAAGAAGTAGCTGCTCCAAAAGAGGAAACAAAAGAAACAGTAGCTAATAGTGAAGAAAAAGAAGTAAAAGCTACGCAAGAAGATAAAAAAGAAGAAGCTGAAACAACAAAAGAAGAATCAAAAGAAACAGCAACTGAAGCTGACAAAAAATAATTATAAAAATATAAATCCGTGTAAAATCACGGATTTATAAAAAAACTCCATTTACTACATAATATTTTAAAACAAAAAAAGTTACCAAAAAAACAAAAATAGTTGTAAATATTAAAGATAGTTTATAAAACTTATACATATATGTACTATTAATTTTAGAAAAGATTACTAAACAAATAGAGAAAAAAAGCCCTAAAAAAAGTGCCGACCATATAAAATATCCAATAAAATAGTACTCAGATTGAAGCATACAAAATGGACATTGATGTGTTGGAAGTTCATATATATAAGTTGAAAAAAAGTATGTTACTGCAAAATAAGATATATAAACAAATAGTATATTAAAAAAAAGAAGCAAAATAGATTTTTTTTGAATATTCAAAATAACAATCAAAACAAAAAGTATATAAAATATAAGTATCAAGCTTGAATTAACCAATCCAAAAGGTATTTTACTAGAAATACTACTTGTTTCAAATATAACAGAACAGCACTCAACTGCTTCATTTAATGGAATATTTGACAAAAATTTAAAATCTAAAATATACTCAAAAGTAAGACAAATGAATATAAAAATAAAAAGTAGTAATTTTATTTTTGTATATTTATAATCTTTTCTTTTCAAATCTAAAGAGTTCAAGACAAACCAAATACCAATAAAAAATAGATTTGTAAGCTTTAAAAAAAGTGATATTTCACCATATTCTAAAGAAAAAATACCAGCAGCACACATAGCACCTACTACAAAATGTGATAAATTATCAATAGAAAATATAAAATAAAAAAAGAGTAGAATTTTTATAAAAAGTGAAAAACTAATGATTAAAATCACTAAATATGATCTTTTTTCAAGTTTATACTGTAAAACTGTACTTTTTTTAAAATCCCAATCTCTTAAAATAGTTATTGAATATATAAAAGATATTAATAAAAGAGTATAAATAGTAGTTTGTAAAAATAGGAAAATCAATATCTCATTTGATAAAAAAATACTACTCAACTAAAACTCCATTTTTTAACTCAAAAACCTTATCTACAAAATCTAACTCAAAAAATAGTGGGTCATGAGTTGCTACAACTATAGTTTTTCCACTTTCTTTTAACTCTTTTAGAGTTTTTATAAAATTCATAGAGTTTTCATAATCAAGAGAAGATGTTGGTTCATCACATAAAATTGTATTAGCATTGTTTATCAATGCTCTTGCAATTGCACATCTTTGTTTTTCTCCACCAGAAAGATTTGAAACTATCTCATCTTTTTTATGTAAAATATTTGATAAAGTTAATATTTCTTCAACCTTTTTATCAATATCTTTTTGTGAAAATCCTAAAGGAATAAGAGGAAGACTAACATTTACAAAAACAGTTAAATCTTCAAAAAGATTAAAAGATTGGAATATGTAACCAATATTTTTTGCTCTAAAATTACTAGCATGAATATCTGGATATTTTGACACAGGTTCTTTGTCAAAAAGAATTTCACCAAAGCTAGGTTTTGAAATAGTAGAAAGTATAGATAGAAGTGTTGATTTTCCACTTCCACTTACACCTTTAAATATAACAAATGAGCCTTTTTTTATCTCAAAATTTATATTTTTTAGTGCATAAAACTCTTTTTTGCTTCCTTCAAAATATATTTTACTTATATTTTTTGCTACTATCATCTTAAACTTTCATATGGATTTATTGCTGATATTTTCCAAACAGGAATTAAAACTGAACTTAAAAATAAAACCATAAAAAATAAGAAAAGTGTTATAAAAGTAGAAAACTCAATATATGGATAGATTATAAAATCATTTTTTATATTTGAAAAATCTATAAATATATTTTTTAATATTGGAGCATTTAAAATAAATACAAAAAAATATGCTAATAAGACTCCAAAAAGGTAAGATACAAAAGCTACAACAAAGTTTTCACTCATTTTTATTTTTATAATATCTCGAACACTATATCCAATCGCTTTAAAAATAGCTATCTGTTTTCTCTCATTTATACTTACTTGAGAGTATCTTTGATATAAAATCATTATAAATGCAAATAAAACAACCAAATAAAGTATTAAAAAAACTCCACCTTTATAGTTAAATATTGTCTCATATTTTTTTAAGATATCTTCTTTTTGAATAATATTTAAGTCTAAATCTAATCTTTGAAGTTTTTGTTTTATGTTTGTTCTTTCAAGCTCATTTGGAACATCAAAGGCAATATTTGTTGAAAAATCTCTGTTTATACCCAAAATATCTCTTGCAAGATTTATATCTAAAATAATAATATCGCTTGATATAATATTTGACTCTTTTTCTAAAACTTTTGCAATTTTTACTTTTTTTATCTCTTTATTTGGAAGAAAAAAATCATAATAATTTGTATATTTGTATTTTTTTAATAAATTATCTACTTCAAAACCTACAATCATCTCATCTTTTGATATATTTTGAAGTCCCAAATTTTTTAGCTCTTTATTTAGATTTGAAAAATCAACTCCAATAATAGTAAAATAAACATCTTCACTCAAAAATTTATATCTTCCATAAACTCTCTTTGTGATATTTTTAACTCCATAAATATTTCTTAGTTTATCTTCTAGTTGATTTTCTATATCAAAAATTCTTCCACCAAACTCTCTTTGGATTATAAAATCATTATGACTTTCTAATGTTTTTAAAATCTCATTTTGTAAAGATGATTTTATAAAAATAACTGTTGATAATAAAAATATTGTTAAAGTTGCTAAGATAAAAATAGATATATATTTTGTTTTTTGTTTATGAAGTAACAGAAAAATAAGATTTATAAAAACGCTACTCTTCATAAACAAATCCAAAATTAGTTACTTTTGGGTTCAAATAAATTACATTATTAAAACTATTTCCATAATCTTTAAACCTATAATCCTTGTTTGAGTATGCAAGATTTGATAATTTAGTAATATCTAAAATATCATAATTTCTACTATTTTTAAAAATAGTATTTGAATATAAGAATAAAAAAAAGAAAATAAATGATGCTAAAAATATAGTTATCAAATAAACTTTGCTTAGTGTTGTAATGCCCTACTCCTCGTACTGATGAAATATTCTACCAATTTTAAGTTAAATATCTGTTAATAATAGATATAATTGCGACTTTACACAGGAGAGGATAATGGCAAATAAAAGTCAAATTGATGAATTAAAGGCGATATTGCTTGAAAGAAGAGAGACAATTTTAAGTAATGTTAGAAATAGCAGAGATAGTATTGACCAACTAAAAGATCAAGATTTAAACGATGATTTAGATTATGCTGATTTTGTTAGTGACTCATTTAAAGAGGGAATGATTGCAAATCATCAACTAGATGAGTTAAATCAAATTGAAGAAGCTTTAAAAAAAATAAAAGCTGCAACTTATGGAATTTGTGATATGTGCGGAGTAAATATTCCAATTGGAAGATTAAAAGCAAAACCTTTTGCAAAGTTTTGTACAGAGTGCAGAACAGTTTATGAACAAGAACAACAAAAAAGAGTTGCATATTGATAAAAAGAGTTTATCCATCAAATGATAAAGTTCTAAATTTCAAATTTGTCCAAAACGATGTTGATTTTATAGTTGAAGAACAACCTATAAAATTCTCATCGTACGGGAACTTCTTAATTTTAAAAATCAAAAAACAAAATTGTGATACTTGGGAGTTAATAGATAGATTATCAAAATTCTTGGGTGTTTATTCAAGTGATATTGGATATGCTGGACTCAAAGATAAACGAGCAACTACAATTCAATACATATCTATTCCTAAAAAATATCAAAAAGAGATAAAAAATTTTAAATCAAAAAAAATAGAGATACTTGATACTTTTTTACACAATAAAAAACTAAATATTGGTGATTTAAAAGGAAATAGATTTAAAATAAATCTTCATGAGTTAGAGTTAGAAGAACTTTTTCATATTGAAAAACTTCTAAAATTTGTATCCAAAAATGGTTTTCCAAACTATTTTGGTTATCAAAGATTTGGAAAAGATGTAAAAGAGAATTTAGAAAAAGCAAAAGATTTACTATTTGGTGATGCAATAATAAAAGATAGAAAAGTAGCAAAAATGCTTCTTAGTGCCTATCAAAGTACTTTTTTTAATGCGTGGTTGGTTGAAAGATTAAAACTTGACAATAGTGGTTTTAAACTTCTAGATGGAGATATTTTTTATGATATTAAAAATGAAAAACTTTTTACTCCAAAATCTATAAATGAAAAAATTATAGAAGACTTCAAAGAAAAACTAATAACTCCAACTGGTTTACTTCCAGGAAGAGATGTTTTTAAAGCCAAAGATGATGCTTTGAAAATTGAGCAAAAGTATGATGATAGTGAAATAACTGAAAAAGGGTATAGAAGAGAAGCTGTTGTATTTCCAGAGATTTTATCTTCTAAATATGATAAATTAAATAAATCTTGTAGTTTAGATTTTATTTTACCAAAAGGTTCATATGCAACAGTTTTGATTGAGCTTTTGGCAAATAGAAATTTTGGCTGAAATATAAGGCTTAAAGAGAGTTTTTTAATAATAAAAATAGTGGATTTAACCACTATTTTTTTATGGAAGAGTTATATAATCTGAGTTAAAATAGATTTTATTATCTATTGCTATTAATCTTTTTTCATTATCAAAACTAAACTCATATATAGTGTCAGTTTTAAAATCATCACTTATATTTATTAAGAATCCTTGAGATTCAACAGCATATAAACTACTTCCATATGCCAAAGCATGAAATTTTGCATATTTATATTTTCTTTTTGCAACTTCTTCTAGGTTTGGAGTAAGTTTTATAATATGACCATCAACGGTTGCAATATAAATATATCCATCCTTTAAAATCATATCTCTAATATCATAATCTTTACTAATAACATCTCTAGCAGATATAGATACAATTTTATTTGGATTTGCAACAATCAAACTCTCACTTTTTTTCTCAATATCAAGACTTATAATATTTTTAAATTCACTATCTGTTTCAACAGATATATTTCTTACAACTTCATTTGTAGCAGATGATAAAATAAGTACTTTACCATTTAAGCTTGGAAACAAAATTAAATTTCCCATAAATAAAGGATTTGAAATTCTCGTATCATTTGCTAAAGATAACGGTAAATACTCTTTAAAAAGAGTTTTATCTGTATTTATATCTATTAATTCCATACTATTATTAGAATAGATAAGTGCTAGTTTTTCATCTTTTCTTGAAGCAGCTACAACTACATCTTTAACTGTTCTTTCTCTATCGCCAATTAAGATTTTATCAATATAATTTGTTGCTATTACTTTTCCATCATCAGTAAAGTTTAAAAACTCAAATCCTTCTGGAAGTTTAAAGCTAGAAATTCCTTGTTTAGTAATAACTTCGTTATCTTCTAAAGTTCCACCAACTCTATTCATAGATTTTATTGAAGACGACATAGACTTTTTGTTTAACTCAATATTGCTACTTGTCTCTTCTGGTTCATAATATTTTTTACCAGAACAAGCTGTAAAAAGTGCAATTGCAACAATTGACAATAGTATAGATTTCATTTTTTTATTCCTTATTTTGTAACTAAATAGTGTTTTAAAAGTGTTGCTAGTTCAAAAGCTCTTGAATCTTGAGATATTTTACCCAAAATTTCTCTTGCTTCAGCATATTTTTGATTATTAACTAGTATTAAAGCTTGATTAAAAATAGCATAATCTTTAAGTAAAAAATCTGCTTTTTTTGAAACTGCATCCAAATCTGATTGATTAGAATTTAAAAGTGCAACTTGGAAATCTAGTAACTCTTTTAAATATTTAAGATTAATATCTGCATTTTTAAACTCATTTTTAGCATCTAAATACAAAGCTATCTCGTATAAATCTCTATTTTTCTCTTTTAGTTCATCTAAAGAGTTTTGATTTCCATTTTCAAGAAAATTACTTAGAGCAATATTTGCTTCATAAAGATTTTTTTCATCCAATTTAGTTTTTACTAAAAAAACTACCGAACCAACTATTGCTAAAATAATCAATCCAAATATTAATTTTTTATATTTTTTAAAAAATCTCTCAGTTTTTACAAAACTTTCAAGGAATTTCTCTTCACTACTTAACTCATTTTTGATGTAGTTCACATCATCTTTTATACTCATATACCTAGCCTTTTTAAAAAGTAGTTGATATATTACAAAATTTTTCATAAAATATTACTTTTATAAACTTTTTTGTATAATTTTAGCCTATAAATTTAAAAGGTTATCGCAAAATGAATAAACTATTAATAGCAACATCTATTGCATTTGTATTATCTCAAAATATATTTGCAAAAGAAGCGCCTGTTGAAAATGAACAAACAAGATTTGAATCTTTATCGAAACTAACAAAAGTTATTGGAACTGTTGA
>JAGOHQ010000162.1 GCA_017996075.1 Aliarcobacter sp. | reverse complement strand
TGTATCGGTGCTGTGGATATCACTTTTAACAACATCATTATGCATAAGTCCATCAATTACATATCCACTTTCCCTTTCACTTACATTGATAACAACAGAGTAATACAATCGATGTTTTTCATCTATAAAAGTGTTAACAATAACACCTTGATCTAATCCAAAATATTTATGAGACCATCCAGCATTAGTTGAATCGATTGATGATTTCATATTATACTTTTGCCCATCACTTGATGTATGATTATACTTAGGATCATGCTGTAGTAATTTCGCAATATCAAGTGAATCGATAAATGCAACAATTTTATCATTTGCTTCCATGGTATTTTCTTCACTTAAGTACCATGTAGTGGTAGTATCAAGTTGATTCTCACTGATCCCTTTAGATATTTTTGCCATCTTTGAAAGTGTGATATTACAACCATATCCAACAATTGAAGCATATAACAGATTTGGTTCAAGTTTTTTAATAGGTGTATTTTGGAGTGAATAGTGTTTAAATGAATCTAAAAAATCTGCTTTTATTTGCACCGAATGGAGCAGATCAATTACAGATATAAACTCTGCTTGTGGAAAATATTTTCCAATAGTGTGTTCTAATTGATGATCTGTTTTTTCTAATTTTGGAGTAGTGAGAATAAACGAATCTGGTGTAGGTTTAAAATAGATATTGAGCTCTTTTTCAATTCGTTCATTGGTGTTTGCAAAGCTCATTTCAAGTTTTTGGATAATTGGTTTTATAAAAGTATCGAAATCTTCAAGATGTTCCAATTCATGATATTTGAGTAGCTCTTTTTTATTGCTTATAAACTCATCTTTAGAGATTAAATAATCTTCAAAGCTTTTGTATTTATAGGAGTATTTGAGATTTAAAATCCCTGATCGTATCCCATCACTAAGATGAACAAATAAAAATGCTTTATAGAGTGAGACCCTTATTTTCCCTTCACTATCAAATATTACCTGCTGTTCTTCATCATCTAAAAAACTCAATGGTGCATCTTGTTTGATATTAGATGATTCTTTGAAATATTTGATAGCAGTTAGTAGATTTTTATTAGATGATTTCTCATCAAACTCTACTAATTTAACTACTCCAGATAATTTTCCTTGAAGTGATTGTGATCCTTTTTCAAGAAAATCAAATCGATCTAAATTTGAAGTTTCAATTAGAGATTTTTCCACTAAAAGTGTTTTTAAATTTTGTGTTTTAGTTTCAACGAGTGCTCTTAGGGCAATGATTTTATCTCTGTCACTAAGCTTTTCATTGTTAACAATACTACTCACATCATTTAAAATTGAAAGATTTGAATCCTCTAAAGATTGCACTAAAGCCCTTTGTTTAGGTTCATTTTCAAAGTGAAGATCCTTTTGATGGCGAAGAAGAGAGCTTTTAGTACTTTGCATAATAGCAATAAATCTATCGATTAGGTTATCATTTCTGATAAAATATTGATATTTTACAAACGAAAGAAGTAAAAATTGTTGCTCTAACTGTTGTTTTCTTGTAAGTTGAAACATTTTAATTTGCTCAATCCATTTTGAGTGATACTGTGCAATTTTATCTGTAATACCAACTTCATCAATAATTGGTTTGAGCATATCAAATTTGGATTTGATGGTGTTTAGTTGTACTACTGAATTATTCATCTCCTTTTTCTTAGTAGAGTGTCCTAATTTTTTGAAGCTATTGATGTTATATTTGTTTGTATAATTTTCATCTTTATTGGTAAAATCATCAAGAAGCATTAGTCTTTTATCTTTTTGAAAAGTTTTAAGATGAAGCAGAATACTTTTTGTTTGATAATTGAGTGCAAACTCAATAAGTTTTGACAAGGCAAAATAGCTAGGTACTTCAATGTTTATCTTTTTTGAGTAATCTACAAGTGAAAAAAAGATTTTTTTACGATTAGTAAAATTATTCGCTAGTTCAATGGCATGGTGTTTTAGTTGTGATTCAATATCTAAAGTATATTCATTGATAAAGAGATTTGATTTGATAAGTTGTTTATATCGTTGAATTGTTCTTGGAGTCACAACACGAAAATCAAATGAATCAAAATTGTTTCTAGTAGCTATGTACAAATAATTTTCATCATCTCTTTGAATATCAAAAAATTTATTGGTAGCTTTAAAATACCCATACATTAAAATGAACAAAATTTTATTTGAATCATTTTTCATCTCCATTGTCATATGGTTAAGAGCATCAGTCATTTTAAAAAAGTGATTTTTTGCAAGCAAATCAAATTTTGGAGCTGATTCAAAGTTTTTAATTTCATCTTTTGTGAGAATTTGTAATACTGACATTGTCTTTCCTTAAAATTGTAATTTATACTTATTTTATATGACATTTAATATAATTTGAATAATTTATATGTTAATTTACATTATATAGGTTCTTTAGAGAGATATTTTTGAATGTATATTAAACGGTCGTTTGAGATACACTTTTTTACGAGGAGAAAAAAATGTTCATTGGATATGCCAGAGTTTCAAAATCAGATAATTCACAAGTATTAGATTTACAAATCGATGCACTTAAAAATGCTGGAGTTGATGAAAACAATATTTATACAGACAAAATCTCAGGAAGTAAAGATGAAAGACCTGGATTAGATAATTGCATTAAAGCTTTAAGAGATGGTGATACTTTAGTTGTGTGGAAGCTAGATAGACTTGGAAGAAATCTAAAACATCTTATATCCATAGTTGAGGATCTTGCAAAAAGAAATATTGGATTTAAAGTGCTAAGTGGTCAAGGGGTTAATATTGATACAACTTCACCTGCTGGTAAAATGATATTTTCAATATTTGGAGCTTTAGCTGAGTTTGAAAGAGAACTGATTCGTGAAAGAACAAAAGCTGGAATTGCAGCTGCAAGGGCAAGAGGTAGAATGGGTGGAAGAAAATTCAATCTTACAAAAGCTCAAGTGAGACTTGCAGAGGTTGCCATGAAAAATAGAGATACGAGTGTCACTGAACTTTGCAAAGAATTAAAAATAACAAGAGCAACTTTATACAAATATATTTCACCAACTGGTGAGCTAAGAGAGTACGCTAAAAGGGTACTTGAGAAATAAAGCTTAAGCTATCTTTAAATTTCTTTGTCGCATTTTTCCCAAATGTTCCCAAGTAGCCAAAAGAAAACAACAATTATAAAATAGACTTTTTTCCAGCAAATCTTGATAAAAGCTCTTTTCCAAAAAAAACTTGGTTAAAACTTTATAATAAAGTGGTAAAAGATGATATTCATTATGGAATCTATCATGATATTCAAGGAGAAATAGAGTTAAGAGA
>JAGOHQ010000161.1 GCA_017996075.1 Aliarcobacter sp. | reverse complement strand
GATTTGGATATTTCTCTTTTAGTAAGTTATGTGCAGTAAAATTATTTCCAACTGCAATTTTTTTGTTTATAATATCATCTATATTTTCTATAAAATGTTCATCTTTTTTTGTAACTATAGATATTGGAAATTGTAAATACTCATTTGAAAAATATGCAAATTTTTTTCGTGATTCACTCTCTCCTGCACTAAAAATAATATCACTTTTTCCACTTTGAAAACTTTTTATCTGTTCATCAAAAGAGTTAAAAAAAGTGTTTGAAGTTTTTAGATTTAGTTTTTTTACAATAATTTCCCAAAATTCAGATGATATTCCAAGTGCTTTATTATTATCTTCTTCAAAACTAAATGGATACCAGTTTTTTGTAATAGCAATATTAAAATGAGTCTTTTCTATAAACTCTTTTTCTTTTAAAGTTAGTTCGAGATTTGTATTAATATCTTGTGAAAAAAGATTTATAACTAACAATATCGTAGTTAAAAATATTTTCATTTTTTTCCTTTTTAGAAACGAATAAATTATTATAGCAAGAAATTTTATTTTTTATTAATTTTCCCCTCTTTTATTGGTAAATTAGCAAGTGCTGCAACTATTGCTAAAGCTATATCTAAGTACCACATTAAAGAGAAATTACCATAACTATTTATAAATAATCCACCCAAATATGCTCCAAAAAAGCCACCAATTTGATGTGATAAAAGAGTTAATCCAAATAGAGTTGCAAGATATTTTGTTCCAAAAAGTTTTCCTACAATCCCTGCTGTTGGTGGAACTGTTGCAAGCCAAGTAAAACCAATTGCAATAGAGAAAATATAAAAAGTTAATTCAGTTTTAGGCGATAATAGATATATAATAATCATCAATGCTCTACTTGCATAAATAAAAGCTAATATATATTTCATTTTATACTTTGTACCCAAATATCCAGCATATAAGCTTCCAAATATATTAAAAAGTCCAATTAAAGCCAAAGAGTAAGCTGAAACATTTGCACTATGACCACAAAGAGCAACCTCATGAGGAAGATGCGTAACTAAAAAAGCTACATGAAATCCACAAGTAAAAAATCCTAAATTTAAGTATAAATAGCTTTTATCTTTTAAAGCAACTTTTAATTGCTCTTTTAATTTTATATCATTTTCTATAACATTCGTAAGATTTGTCTCTTTTTTACTTTTTGAAGATAGAATTTTTGCTAAAGGAATAGTTAAAAGTGTTGAAAATGCAAGAGCAATCATAGAGTAGATCCATCCAAAACCATTTATAATAGCCTGTGCTAATGGAGCAAAAATAAATTGTCCAAATGAACCACCAGCATTTATAAATCCTCCAGCAAATGATCTTTTTTCACTAGGAAGATTTTTTGCTGTTGCTCCTATTAGTATTGAAAAACTTCCTGCCCCTGCACCTGCTGCTACAAGAAGACCTAAGGTTAAAATAATTGAAAATTCTGAAGTTAAAAAAGGAGTTAATATTAAACCAAAAAACATCAATAAAGCACCAAAAACTAAAACACCAAAAGAGCCTTTTTTATCTGCAATTGCACCAAAAATTGGTTGAGTTAATCCCCAAATGAATTGTCCAATTGCAAGAGCTAAACTAATAGAGATAATATCAAGAGAAGTTGAAGAGTTTATAGGCGCTATAAATAAACCTAAAGATTGTCTAACACCCATTGTAATTGCTAAAATAAGTGATGAAGAGAGGATTAAAATCCAAATAGTTCTGTTTTGCTCTTTTGTCATTTTATAATCTTTTTTTTCGAATTTTAGATTAAAAAGTCTTAAACATAGTTTCGATATAATCTTTACAAATTTTTAAAATCACTCATAATATAGGATAATCTATGTCAAAACAACTACTTCAAAAACAAGCAGATACAATAAGATTTTTAGCTGCTGATATGGTACAAAGAGCTAACTCAGGACATCCTGGAGCTCCTATGGGACTTGCTGATATTGCAACAGTTTTAAGCAAGCATTTAAATATAAATCCAGCTGATGAAAAATGGCTAAATAGAGATAGATTAGTATTTTCAGGTGGTCATGCAACTGGTTTGGTTTACTCTTTACTTCATTTATGGGGATTTGATGTATCAGTAAATGATATGAAAAACTTTAGACAATCTGGTTCAAAAACTCCAGGACATCCAGAATATGGGCATACTCATGGAATAGAAATTACAACAGGACCACTAGGACAAGGAATTGCAAATGCAGTTGGATTTGCAATGGCAGGAAAATATGCTCAAAATTTATTAGGAAAAGATGTAATAAATCATAAAGTTTATTGTCTTTGTGGAGATGGAGATTTACAAGAAGGAATCTCTTATGAAGCAACAGCAACAGCAGGTCACCTAAAACTAGATAATCTTGTAATAATTTATGATAGTAATTCAATCACGATTGAAGGTGATACATCTCTTGCTTGGAGTGAAAATGTTAAAAAAAGATTTCAAGCTATTGATTTTGAAGTAATAGAGATTGATGGACATAATTTTGATCAAATTGATAAGGCTTTTGTTCAAGCAAAAAATTCAACAATGCCTGTTTTAATTATTGCTAAAACAGTTATTGCAAAAGGGGCTGTTACTCTTGAAGGAAGTCACCATTCTCACGGAGCACCTCTTGGAGTTGATGAGATAAAACAAGCAAAAATAAAAGCTGGATTTAATCCTGATGTTGATTTTGAAGTAAGCGCAGATGTAAAAGGTGCTTTTGATAAATTAATTATTGGTTCAACTATGCAAAATAGTTGGAATGAAAGTTTATCTAAAGAGACAAAAGCAAAAATATCTGAGTTACAAAATCCAGATTTTGACACTATTGTTTATCCAACTTTTGAGGCTGGAAGTAGTGTAGCTACAAGAGATTCAAATCATAAAATATTAAATGCTATTGCTTCAAAAATTCCTAGTTTCTTAGGTGGAAGTGCGGATTTAGCACCATCAAATAAAACAGAACTAAAAGATATGGGTGATTTTCCAAATGGAAGAAATATCCATTTTGGTATTAAAGAACATGCAATGGCAGCTATTGTAAATGCTATGAACCTATATGGTTTATTTAGAGTTTACAGTGCAACATTTTTTGTTTTCTCTGATTATTTAAAACCAAGTGCTAGAATTGCTGCATTAGCAAATATTCCTCAACACTTTATTTGGACACATGATAGTATTGGTGTTGGAGAAGATGGACCAACTCACCAACCAATTGAGCATTTAAGTCAATTTAGAGCTTTACCAAATTTTTATACATTTAGACCTGCTGATGCAACTGAAAATGTTGAAGCTTGGAAAATAGCACTTAAAATGAATGCTCCAACAGCATTTG